>NZ_JAEUFG010000025.1 GCF_018588585.1 Bacillus sp. SM2101 | reverse complement strand
AAGGTAATAGAGGCCCTACCACTCTAAATAGAAAAAAGGTGAATTTGAGCTCACTCAAATTCACCTTTTTTATTTTTTGAGGCTAGTTATGTCCCAGCCTCTTCTATTGTATTTATTTTTTCACCTTACCGATAAGTACAACTAATCCTAAAATAAAGAGAACTAAAGAAGGCATTGCTGCGCCCATACCTTGGCCCGCATTTAAGTGTGAAAATACAGCCCCTCCCATAAGAATGACTAATCCTGTTGAAGCAAGTAATGCAATTGTTGATTTCCAGTATCCAACAATTAGCCCAATCCCTCCTAAGATTTCACAAGCGGCTATAAAGTACATAAACCCAACAGCATATCCGAATCCCCCTGCCATCATTTCAAGTTGTTCTGTACCACCTACAAATTTCATTACACCTGATAAAATAAATGCAACTGCAAGTAATCCTTGAATAATACGAGTAACCCATTTCATATATTTACACTCTCCCTTTGTTTTTTATAATTTTTGTGCACCGAAACCAATTTTCTTTAATAATTCAATTAATTGTTGTTTCTCATCGTTCGTAACAAACGATAGATTTTGAGAAATTGTTTCAACGTGTTTCGGAAATATCGTATCAAATAATTCCTTTCCTTTTTCTGTTAGCGTAACATTGAACGCTCTTCTATCTGAAGGAATTGGTTCTCTTTTGACCATGTCTTTCTTTTCAAGCTTATCTACAACATATGTGATACTCCCACTTGGAATAGAAAAAGTTTCGCTAATCTTTTGAACAGGATGTGGACCTTTACTATACAGAAGCTCAAGAATCATAAATTGTTCATGACTAATTCCGTAACTGTCTATATCTAAGCTAATGTTTTTGAAGACAGTATTAAAGGATTTCATCCAAACGCGAAACAACCTTAGATCAAGCTCACTTTGATCATCTCCTTGAAACATGATTTTCATCTCCTTTTATCATTGGGATAAATTAATCAACACAAGAACAACGTGAATATGTGACTCCTTTATTGCTTTCTCTTTATAACGAGTTAAATCATGTATAAGTTATCCTATAATTATTTATCCTAACTTAAGGATATTTTTATCCTAACATTAGGATAAATATTTGTCAACAAAACTTGAGCTAAAAATTTTCCTGTCTGTTAACATTAATTTAACAACATGAAAACATATCCTTAAATTACTTAAAATTATATTTTAAATAAAGGCTCTTTTCGTAAACTTTGTTGCTATTTTCACTAAGATTCGACAGTATGACGAGCTTTATGAGAGCTCACTAATTGTATAAGTAGAAAAGATGCCACGAACGCTGGGTGTATACGTGACTATACCTTTGAACGAAAAGCAACAATCAATGCGAAAACTGCCTAGATAAAAGACCCTTATAAATGATTATGATAATATAGGGAATTTTTTATGCCTAAAATTCGAGCGTTTTCTAACAAATTAAGAAATGGTGCTTGGAGTGAACAAAAATTTACTAACCTTTATTTAAAGGCTCTTTTCGTAAACTTTGTTGTTTTTTCACTTACATTTGAGAAACTGAGGTTGTTTGATATAATTTTTTTGTCTTTAGCGAAGAAATGATGCCACGAACGTTTGTTAAATTCGTCTTTAGTGTTACGAAAAGCAACAACTAATTCGAAAACAGCCACTTTAAAGGTGTATTGTTCCATGGAGACAGGACACCACGTTGAAAATATATCACATGATTTTAAGAAAAAGAACTATGAAGAAAGAGAGCGTTTTGCAGAATGGTTTGCATTGGAATTTCGAATTAAAGGAAGGGGTAGATAGCTAATTGTGCAACACAGGGAAATTGCATCCGATTCTGTTAGTCTTAAATGTATATAGAAAAAAAATCAGAAAGTGAAAATATATCGAGGTTGGGGGTAGCTCTATGCGAGCCCCCCTTTTTTTTATTGATTAGATAAAACCCGATTAAAGGATTAATGAAATAAATAGCATTCTCCCCTAGTCTCGCCCTTTAAGACTTTTACTATAAACAGCTTTTTCTTTCGGTAATAGCTGACCAATTAATGCGGGCAAACTCCAATTCACCTTTTCAAATGGTCCGATAATTGACGTTGCAAATGGCAAGTGACTAAAGATAAAAGAAAATCCTATAGATAAAACTGTTGTTATAATAAAAATTGCTATACTTAAAGAAATATAATGGCCTGTAATATGATTATTCTCAATAAATGTAACGACTAGTTGAAGGAAAAACAAATGAGCTAAATACGAACCATACGTAAACTTTCCTATAAATGCTAACAATTTGTATAAAAATGTTCTCGTTTGAACAATGATCATAGACAATCCATATAATAAAATAATTTCAGAAACGACATACAAAAACATAGATGGCTTTAAATATGTTGATGCTTGTAAATCTATTTGTGTAACACCATTAAATGCTACTAATTCATAACCTACTACAATAAATAAACCTAAAAAAATAAAAGTGTTTAATGCTACATATTTTGAAACAAATTTTCTCCATGCGGTCAGTTTTAATGCAACTAATCCACCTAGGAAGAAATAAAAAGAATAGAATAACAAACTTCTGTCTGTATACTTTAACCACGCCACGTCTGTTAACAAATTACCATTAAATATAAATCGAGATGACAACCACATAAGCAATAAATAACTTACAGCTACGCAACCAACCGTATAAGCAATGAGCTTAGCAGATGTGAATTTCTTATCCAGCCATTGAAATATCACAAAGAGCAGCGGAAATACTAGGTGAAATTGAAACACCATCACTACATACCATAAATGCGGAGCAGCTGACCCTGTAAATATCGATTTTATCATTTCACTTAATGTAAGAGTTGAAGTACTAGTAAAGTTTGTGAATAAAATCACATATATAGCCGACCAAAATAAATATGGCACTATTAACTCAGACCACTTTTGAGTAATGTAAGATGCATACTTCACTTGCTGTTTATGATGATATATTAAGTGAAATCCAGTTACGAAAATAAAGACAGGTGCAGAAAATTTTACGAAGTTAAATAACATACCAATCATCACTGTCTCTTCTGGTGAAATATTTCCTTGATCTACAGCAAAGATCAAAGAACTTTGGAAAACGACAGCTAAGAAAGCTAAACTTTTTATAATATTTACTTCTGAAGCTTTTCGTTGGTGATTTATAATCTGAGACATGTTAATCACTCACTCCTAGAAATCTATGCTTCTAGTATATACCTCCTACCTATTATTTTTATATATAGATTTGCTCATAAGTCTTAACAATTTATTGGATATTTAAAACAATTGTAGAATGAAGCGTTTACATCCTAACTTTTTTCCGGCATTCAATAGATGTAAGCATCCCGAAAGCGTTCATCAGCCACAACTAAATAACCTGCATTAAGTAAATGACTAGTGAGTCTTCCCTCACTAGACAATTACTAATTCTAACCTTGTACAGTCTGACTTTGTTCATCAAGCATCCGAAATGCTTTTTCCACCTTCTCTTCTGGTATATTGTTATACCTATCTCCAATGCTTACCTCGAAATAACATGTATTGTTTAGTGACTCTTTTACATAGCTCGTTAATCCAACTTGCGTCTCACGATATATTGAGACTAGTATTGGTATAATTACATCTTTTGGCGCATCAACATGCACATGGAACATATTAGAAACCGGATTGAGTGGTCTAGTTGATATAAAGTCGCATTCATTAATCATTCCTGCAAGCTTCTTTGTGGCATCAAAATACTCTCCCATTCTATGTATCCGTTCATTAAAATAATAATCAGCACTAATGATATAAGGATATAAGCTAATTAAGTCACCACCGTGACGTCTTTTCCAGACTTTCGAATCATCAGTAAATTTGTTATCACCAGCAAGAATCGCTCCAGCAATCCCACCAATCCCTTTATAAAGAGACACATAAACACTATCAAAAAGGCTACAAACTTCAGCTGCAGTCTTCTCGTAGTACGGAAGAATTTCAAATAATCTAGCTCCGTCCAAATGTAGCTTAATCCCCTTATCTCTACAGTATAGAGAAATAGATTTTAGTGTTTTATAATCTGGCAATTGCCCCCCAATCTCACGTTGAGGTAGCTCTAATAATACGCAAGCCACATCCTCATCAATACTTACAATATCCTCCAAAGTAATGAGTCTATCTTTATCCGCTAATAACACTGGTTCAATATGGTGTAATTCTTTCAACCCATCCTCTTCATGAATTTCTAAATGACATAATGGATGATAACCAACTTTTTTTAGCCCTTTATGATCACACCATATTCTTAATGCGATCTGCTGTGCCATCGTTCCACTTGGAAAAAACACAGCTGATTCTTTCCCTAAAAACTTTGCCATTTTCACTTCGAAATTTTCAATTATTTTACCCTTACCATAAATATCACTCTCAAGCCCTTCGGCAATATCTTTAAAAGATTCCTTTAAAACTCGGATATCTCTTTTGCTATGACCTGCTATTTGATATGTTGTTTCGTTATAAGCTTCCAGTAAAGGGTTCATTTCACTCATTACAACTGCTCCCATCTTTATTTTTTTTGGCTTTTTTCGTAAACTTTGCTGCTACTCAGCAAAATCATCTTGGGATAAAAAATAACCGCACTATTATTTACAATTAATTGCTAGTTTTCTTACGGTTATTCTTAACCGTAAGTACTAAAATGAGTACAGCTGGAATGAACGTGACAATGTTTGTTAATATAATTGCTAAATCTCCTATGATGAAACCATATATTGCCCAAATAAACACTCCCAAAGTAAAAGAGCTGTACATTAAAATTGATATATCTTGTGTTCTATTTGTTACCAATACTTTAATAGCCTGTGGAATAAATGCACAACTCGTTAATATACCTGCTAAAATACCTAGATAAGTAATAGACATGTCATTCCTCCGTTTGCGATCGCATTTATTAAATTCTATTGCCATATTATTCGTCTAACATGTTATACTCTTTTTCTCCCAGATGCTACAAAAACCCCCACCTTTAGATTTTGAAACATCTTCACTTCCATCTATAAGATGACAATCTTATTTAACTACCCTTCGCTGTTTTTAATTGAGTCATTATAATGACACTGAAAACACATAAAAGTCCCTTAATAATAGGCTGTTTTCACATTGATTGTGGTATTTCCTCATTAGATATAAACACACATACTCTAGCATTCATCTTTTCTTCTGTACAACGATGATTGACATGTAAAACCACTTTTTATGGTACTCATTCGATAACAATAGCAACAGAGTCTATGAAATGAGCCTTTACTAAAAATAGCACTACAGTTAATGAAAAGAGCCTACTAATATTAATCATGCTTATATTCAATTAGCCAGCAGTCTCGATGCTCGCCTTCATGGAATTCATGTTTAGGTAACATTTTCACTTTGTTAAAACCACACTTTTCATAACAGCGAATGGCTCTGTCATTCCACGTTTGAGGATCCATTACTACTCTATCTGCTTGCTTTTTTTCACATAAAAACTTCACCATAGACCGTACGAGAAGCGTACCAATACCTTTATTCCAATATTCTACTTCTCCAATAAACTGATCGATACCGTAAATACGTTCACGAATTTCTACATAATCGTAAGCTTTTCTTGTTGCATCATCTAATTCATAAAATTGTATGTAGCCAATCTCAACTCCTTCATACTCAACGATACAACCTGTTACACCGTTCAGTCTGTTATAAAACTCCATATTTACTTTTTCAACATTAAATGGGTTATCTCTGCCTTCATAATATTTGAGAACGATAGGGTTAGAAAGCCATTTAGCTAATAATATATTATCTTTTAATTCTAGTTGACGAACTTTTAACTTGTTGTTTTGAAATAACACCTAGATCTCCTCCACCAAAAGAACTTATGTAATAATTCGTTGTTTTAGTGGTAATTCCTTTTTATACAACGTCTACACTACCTGTTCAATATTTTATAGCGCTTATTCATTTCTTTTATTTTATGCACAACATAAATGATGAGAGGGATGAACAATCCAACAATTATAGCAATTGGGATCCATGTAGTTGCATCAAAAACGACTAAATATGCCATATTCGGCACTAGCAAAGTTGCAAGGAAAATGAGGATGATACCAATGGGGAAAGTTAGTGGTTTGTAATTTTTCAAACCAAAGATTTGGACGATTGAAGCAACGATAAAATAGAAACAAAGCGAAAGTTTGATAAAAATGGTAAAAAACCATACACCAGCTACTACAACTTCAATTCGATTAATAAATTCACCGATCGTAATTTTTTTAACAAGAGCATAGGTCGGATAAATATTACGTGTAGTGCTATCAACTCCCATAATTAAAATACAAAAAAGTGTAACAACAACCAATGTCCCTCCACCAACAACAGCCCCCAAAACCATACTTCTTTTAGCCTGTAATGGGTTGTTTTTCGTATTAGGAAGTAAACACGTATATAACTAGAGTTGTTGGCATCTTTTCTTTTGTACAACAATGTTAACAAAAGAGCCTTAAAAAAGAAAAGCGCTCGGAAAAATTTCCGAGCGCTTGTTGAGTGCTACATTTATTACTATGACTGTTTCGCATTAAATGTTGCTTTCCGTACAATAAATAAACACGTATAAAGCCAAGTTTTGGGACATCATTTCATGTATTTTAGAAACCGTGGCAACAAAGTTTAGAAAAGAGCCATTACTGAATTTCAACGTTTTTTAACATGCTTTTACATTTAGACCGGCTAGACTTAATGTTCAGGTTTTACTTGAACAGCCATGCTTTTTTTCATTAACTGTTTTGCTTCTTTGAAAGTAACAAAATCCTTGCCTTGTTCATCCCATAAACGATACTTTAAAGACTGTAAACTTTTCGCCATTGTTATTGTTGGTACATTTTCTAAAGGCTTAGTATTGTTGTGTGCCTTCTCTAATTCATAGTTTGGTACTCTTGGACTTAAATGGTGAACGTGATGGTAGCCAATATTACCAGTAAGGAATTGTAAAACTTTTGGAAGTTTGTAAAACGAGCTGCCTTCTACTGCTGCAAGTACATATTCCCATTCTTGATCTTTTTCAAAATACGATTGTTCAAATGTATGTTGTACATAAAAGAGCCAAATGCCTGCTGAACCTGAGATCATGAAAATGGAACCATGTATGATTAGAAATGATTGCCATCCAATTGTCCAGCATAATATTCCTATAATAGCAACGATAAGTAAATTTGTTAAATAAGTATTCATGCGCTCTTTCTTTCTTGCGCCTTTGCGGTTAAATCTATTTGTCAACAGAAAAACGTAAATTGGACCTAATATAAACATAACAACCGGATTTCTGAATAGACGATAAGCTAAACGAGTTCTAAATGGTGCTGCTACATATTCATCTACCGTAAGAGTCCATATATCTCCTGTCCCACGTTTATCTAAATTACCACTTGTAGCATGATGAACGGAATGCTCATGCCCCCATTTATCAAACGGAAATAACGATATGACTCCTGTAATAGTTCCAAGCAAGCGATTGACACGACGATTTTTAAAAAACGAATGATGTGTACAATCATGGAAAATAATGAAAACCCTTACTAAAAATCCTGCAGCTAGCACAATAGGAACGAGTGCTAACAAATAAGATACTGAAAGACTTATATATGCGAGGTACCATAAGATAAGAAATGGTCCAATTGTATTTATTATCTGCCACACACTTTTTGCTCTAGTCGACTTCTCAAAAGGAGAAACTTGTTTTTTCAAATTTTTCATGCTCTTTTGTAAGGTCATATCCGTCGAATTCCCTTCCGTAATGTAGATAATTTTTATTATAGAGCAATGAAAAAATAATGTTAGTAGCAGGTATCATATACAAACTATGATAAATGTCATATAGGAGGTCAGTAACCCAGTGATATTAAGCATTGGGCTACCTACCCCCATCACATTATTGTATTAAAGAATGTAGCTCCTCCATTTTCAACAGACGTTAAGATGAAAAATATGGTAAAATATACATGGGCAGTGAAAAAGAAATCCTACTTTTGAAAACTTTGTTGCTATTGTTCCTATATGCAAAAGAAATAACTATCGTTTTACGTAACAGCTAACTTATTATAAGGGAAAAACGCCACATAATTGGGGTTGTGTACGTAGTTAATCGTTAAACGAAAAACAACAATCAATGTGAAAACAGCTAAAAGGATAGAGACAGGACGTGACTAAATTGAAGCGCATGCTTGCTGTAAGTGATATTCATGGAGATATAGAAAAGTTTGAGAGACTTTTAACATTAGTTAAATATAATAAAGATCAAGATCAATTACTTTTATTAGGAGATTATGTCGATAGAGGTCCACATTCAAGAGCAGTCATTGATAAAATTATTCAATTAAAGAATGACGGTGCCATTGCTTTACTTGGTAACCATGACAAGATGATGATAGATGCATTTGCTAACCAAGATGATCCAATGAACCTAAAAAGATGGTATTACAACGGAGGTATTAAGACGCTTCAAAATTATGGTTATGAGATCAAAAGAGATGATGCTAAATATTGGTATGCAACAGATGAATTCCCAGATCCTATAGCAATCAATGATGAAATTCACCCACACATTGAGTTTTTAAAGGACCTTCCCTATTATTATGAAACTGAAGACTATATTTTTGTACATGCTGGAGTTCATCCCGAAACACCTATACATGATACAGATCCATACACATTAGTGTGGATTCGAGAAGAATTTCATCATGGCTATACAGGGGACAAAACCGTAATCTTCGGACACACACCTACAAACTATTTACATAAGCGTCCTGATGTTTTTTTTGGCATAAATAACATTATCGGAATTGATGGTGGATGCGCTTACGGTCGCAGACTTAATTGTTTAGAACTACCTAGCATGAACGTTTTATATGTTGAATAGTGAATTTTACAACTTCCTATTTTTGTATATTATGATGAGTATATTATAATGCACTACTATCATTAACCCAGTTTTCGCTAAAACAAAAGTAAAATCTAGTAAAACAAAAGTATTCCCGCCATTACATATATAGGTAAAAAATCCGACCTAAACTCTCATGTTAATAACGAGAATTTAGGCTTTTATTTTAACAAACCCTCATTTTTTTGAAATATCACAGCATATACTCACTAAAATTGGACACGATACTAAAATTTTTCTGCCAAGTACAACAAACTCACTTGAGAAGGCTTTCGGTATTAGAAAGGACTCTTTTCGTTAACTTTGTTACTATTTTTTTGAAAAATGGATTATATTACGATTTTTATGAGAGCTCAATAATTGTATAAGTAGAAAAGATGCCACGAACGCTATAGATTTTCGTGCTTATAACTTAGAACGAATAGCAACAACTATTACGATGACGACCTTTAATAGGCTCTTTTCGTAAGCTTTGTTGCTATTTTTATTAAAATGGACTATATTACGATTTTTATGAGAGCTCAATAATTTCTAAGTAGAAAAGATCCACGAACGCTAGATGTATACGTGCCTATATCTTTGAACGAAAAGTAACAATCAATGCGAAAACAGCCTTAGAAAAACAAGCTTTTTACCCTACAATCCTTCTGCCTAATTTGTTACTTGCATAGGGCAATTCTTTCTCTATCTTATTTGTACGAATTAACAATATAAGTTGAATGATCACGATTGGTAAGAATGTTTTTTTATATGCTAAATATTTCCCGTTCCATGTATGTGTGAATTTCGCTTTAAATTCCATTAAACCTTTAAATCGATAGGAAAACTTATTAGAATTGAAAACTAGCTTCGATATTTTTTCAATAGTTTTTACATCCTTTGTATTCCCTACATTAGCAAGTGGTGACATTCCTAGACTACAAGATTGATAACCTTGCTCGTGCCCCCAGTAAAATATCGATGTAAATAATACATCCATCGTCCCGTTCGGACAAGTTGGGTAATAACGCATTAAATCGATTAT
Source organism: Bacillus sp. SM2101 (assembly GCF_018588585.1). Taxonomy (NCBI): domain Bacteria; kingdom Bacillati; phylum Bacillota; class Bacilli; order Caryophanales; family Bacillaceae; genus Bacillus; species Bacillus sp. SM2101. Next base: position 49,464 of record NZ_JAEUFG010000025.1, on the reverse strand, counting down.
AATACCATGCTTTTCTTCACTGTTAGTAGAAGCTAAAGTAGCAAAAGCAATTACTCGCTCATCTTCATCTCTTATAGTCGCTACAGGAAAGTGAGAAACATATTTATTACTATAAAACCCTACAGAAAAGCCTTTTTCCTTACGATCTCCAAGCCATGAATTTGAGACACTTTCTAATTCTGCAAGAAAGTCATTTGAGAATGGTGGGGCAGTTACCGTAAAACTATAGCCTTGTCGTTGAAATTTATTCCTGCTTGAACGTAGCTTTGCACCCTTTTTTCCTACCAATGAATAACCTACAAGATCAACTACGGCTTCTTCCCCTAATTTTACAAATTGATACTTCTCAAATTCGTACAAAGATAAGTATTTACAACTAATTTGGTAAAAAACAGGCTTACATCCATAACGATGAGCAAATTGTTCAAATTCTAGAAGAGCATCTTTAATATATTCATTCTTTCCAATTGGGTCACCTAAAACGACTAATTTATTCATAATTTTTTTATAAGAAATGAGTGCATTGCCGTCTTGTGCCCAGAAGACGCTCTTATCCTTTAAAAATATTAAATGAGCATTAGTATGTTCGTTATGGCTTTTCAAAAATTCAGCAACCTGTTCATAATCAATCGTGTGATTTGTAGGAAGAATCTCTTTAGGTCTAAAAAAATAGAAAAATATAATTGCAATAATAATGATTGCCGACAAAGTATGTAACCCCCTAAAGCACAAACATTCTAGAAAAGTGCTAATCCGTTGTTAGTATTCTAACAAAGCTGTACTTGTTAGTTTTTCAATTGTAGGAAGGTCTGCTGGAGCCCAATCTAAATTCTCTAACTCGTCACATTGTAACCATTTTATTATTACATGCTCAGTTAAAATTGGCTCCCCTTCAACCAACTTACAATAAAAAGTCCTTAAATGAACAATGCCAAAATCATATTCATGCACAGTAAGTTCAATTTGATCTCCTACCTCTATCTCACATTGCAATTCTTCATAAATTTCTCGTTGCAATGCTTGTTGAGGTGATTCCCCTTCTTCTATTTTCCCACCCGGAAACTCCCATTTGAAGGGTAAAACTCTTCCTTTACCTCTTTGTGCACACAGAATTTTCTCATCTTTGATGATTACAGCTCCAACCACATGAATGTTCTTCTTCATCGCTTCCTCCCTATTTGTTAACAACAAAGTACAAATGTAATTAATTGGTATATTTATGTTAATCGTTATTTTTATTTATACGTTCATTTATGGCATCTACCTTCTTCTCTATACTATCAAGTTGATTTCTTCGTTTTGAAATAGAACGAATGAATAGCACAATTAGAATGATACCTAGTATTAGACTTCCAAAAGTAAATAATTGAAATATTAAGTCGCCTAAATTAACATCACTCAAAAAAATCACCTCCACAATTTCATTTATATATCATGTCTCATACCCATATAGTATCATAACGTTATTTCTCTACTAATAGTAATAAGTTCATTACTAAAGACTATAGAATTCCTAATCCTTCACCTCTTAAAAATGCTGTTTCTTTATAGTGGTGTTTTTATTTGCTTCTGAAATGTGATATCACAGGTATGAAATCACTTTACTAGTTCTAATTTGGTAACAATGTCAACAAAATTTACAATGAGCCTTAAAAAAAATATAACAATCCTTACCATAACCACTCATTTTATTGTAAAATTATTTAAAGATTCTAAATAGTATAACAAACTATTATTTGATAGGGAGAATATTGCTTTTAAGAACTATATCAATTTTTTTGCAGAAATTATCCTATTAAATCACATACGTGTATTTCCTTTACGTTAAGTTACATTTACTACTCTACGAATCGTTTATTTGGTCATAATCTACCGATAGTCGAGTGTTTTTATATATATTGACCTGTAAAATTTTATGTAAAAAGGATGGTGTCAAACATGAGCAATGGGAACATGGCTAATTTCATTTATGAGCTACGTAAATCAAAAAATATGACACAAAAACAATTAGCTGAAAAATTGAATTTAACGGATAAGGCAGTATCTAAATGGGAACGAGGATTGGGATATCCAGATGTATCAATAATATCCTCACTAGCGGATATATTGGGTGTTACTGCTAATGAACTGCTGAATGGAAAAAGAAGTGTTGCAGCTTCTGTTGAGGAAAACACGATTATCGAATCTACAATGCAAAATGCAGATAAAGTAACTGCCACTAACAAAAAGTCCATAACATTAATTGCAAAATATGGTTTTACCATTGCTTGTTTACTAGGTATATTTATTTCTATGATTTGCGATATTGCTATATCAGGTACTTTTACATGGTCGCTATATCCAATTACGGCAATTCCATATGCGTGGCTTATTATCATACCCCTTTTTCAATTTAAAAGATATAAAGTGTTTATATCACTTTTATCATTAAGCATTTTTATCATTCCGTTTTTGGTTATTTTAAGTAATATCATCGGTGGAACTAAATTAATGTTACCTCTTGGAATTCCTGTAGCATTGATTGCTATATCCTATATGTGGGGAATATTTCTGTTATTTTCAATTACAAAAGCAAACAAATGGTACATGGCATCAATTTCAGTACTATTAGTCATACCTGTATCTTTTCTTATAAATAATATTATCGCGAAAAATTTAAACGAACCCATAATCGACACGTGGGACATTTTATCACTTGGAGTTTTGGGGATAATAACAATTATCCTATTCCTCAAAGGAAAGAAACAGGCTGTTTAAGACTCCCTGTTTCTTTTATTATGTCTTTTTAGTAAAAAGAACACCTACGGTACCTCGTCAATTAATCTTTATAACCTCTCATAGTTTTCTAACCAAACATTTATCCTAGCATATCTACATGTCCACTCATAAATAGCAACTAGCAGTGTAAACAACCTGAAGCACTGCTAATAGTTATTTATAAAATCCATAGACACTTTAAGTAATATAATATATAATCTAAAAAAATTATTGTTTATTAAATTTTCTGGTGATTCTGCAAACAAAATATTAGATCATATTTCATATGATGTGGAGGTGAGCTTATGGAAATTGAAGAAATATACGGTGATTTACCAACATTAGAGACAGAGCGTCTTATTCTGAGAAAAATCACACTAGATGATGTTGATGACATTTATTCATACGGTTCTAATGAAGAAGTAGCTAAATACGTGACTTGGGACGCACATAAAGCATTATCTGACACTAAAGCATTTGTAGACTTTGCACTATGCCAATATGAAAATAAAAATGTAGCTCCCTGGGGTATCGAATATAAGGAAGACGGTAAATTAATCGGAACGGCAGATTTTATTTTATGGCAACCAAACCATAATCGAGCTGAGATTGGCTATGTCCTTTCTCCAGCGTATTGGGGAAAAGGCATAGTAACTGAAGCTGCAAAAGAAATTATAACATTCGGTTTTAACCATATGGATTTAGTCCGTATTCAAGCGAGATGCTTCATAGAAAACATCGGTTCAGAACGAGTAATGCAAAAATTAGGCATGACCTTTGAAGGCATCATTCGAAAAGGAATGCTCGCAAAAGGCAAACACCAAGATTTAAAAATGTATTCTATATTGAAAGAGGAGTTTTTGGCTGTGGATAGATATCAATAGTGCGGATAGCTTAAAAGCAGCTTGTAAATAAGCTGCTTTCTTAATTGTACTATTTTACATACATTAGATGTGAAATTTCATTAATGTCAATTTCGGTAGCTTCTGGTCATATGTAGCATATAAACTATACCTGTCAAAACCTCTAAGATATTACACATTGTAAAAAAATTATTCTAGAGCATTCTCCACTAAGTAATTAATATGTAGTGAAATGTTTTAGAGCAGAGATTTATGATAAAGGAACTTTGTTAAAATGCTCAACTGTTGGAAATGGATCATAGAAATGATGCAATTTCTTTTTCCATTCCTGGTACTCTTTTGATTGCCTAAAGCCAACCGTATGGTCCTCTAACGTTTCCCATTTCACTAATAGTAGATACTTTCCATCTACTTCTATACAACGCTGTAATTCGTGATTAATGTACCCTTTCATTGAGGAAATGATTTCTGATGCCTGACGAAAAGCCTCCTCATACTCCTCCTCCATACCTTTCCTAACTTGTAACATAACTGCTTCCAATATCATATAACCCCTCCTTGTTATTGCTAATGTTACATCTATCTAGTTCTTTTTTTCAATACAAAACATAATAGGAGGGGTTTAATATGATAATCGACTTTTGTAAAAGTTAAATAAATCAGAATTTAAAACCGGTAGTCCAATATTTCCACACATAATCTGATGTTCATACATAATAGAGTTTTAAACTTTATAACTCCAAAGGTAATGCTATTTTGCTTGCTACATTCATTGTACTAATAACTATAATTCTAAACTCTATCTAAATCTGGTAGCCGATAATTGAATTTTATTTTTTCACGCTAGTATTAATGTCCTTATCTTATTTAAATCTTATAACTTCCTATTTTGATTTAAGGTTGCAGGTACTAAGTGTATACTATACTTTTGAAATAACTAACGGTTTTTCGGCAGAAAACACTTATAAACTTCCTACTTGTAGTCTCATTTCTTTACTAATGTCACCCATGGTCTTAGTTGCATTATTTACTGCATCATATAAAAATTCATTGCCACATTCAATACCTTGAGCTTTCGCTGATCCTCTATTACTTTGTAACCATTCTTTAAAATCATTAAGCTTATCATACAGATTCGCCTGTCTCGATTGATCAGTACTTCTTTTTTCACAAAATTTACTTTCATGACACTCCTTACAAATAGTAGACTAGTAATCACTCTGAACAGCCTATTTTTCAAGGAATGAATTGATTTTAGCACCATATGCTATTTTTCTTTTGCTGAAATAACGACCCCAGTCATAGCATCAATGTACTTAATGGGAGTTCTGGAATACCGATCACATGCTTGGTAGACAAGAATGTAGGATTCTGTTTCACCACCATAATTTTTGTTCCAAACCAATTCAAAGTCCAAATGATTGAAAAATATATCTCTCGCTTCTTCTTTTGAAATTGCAGGCTCTGCAGGGATTTGGCTCAATTGTTCTATGTCAAAGCTTGGCCCACTATAATGATCAATTTGTCCTGTTTCACAATTAACTGTAACTACTACTTTTTCTAACTGAACTGGTATGCCATTACCATTATGAATACGGAAAGAAAATGTTTCTTTTTTTCTCGTATCGTTCACCTCTTCCCCATTCTCTCGAGCAACCAATTGTAGATATTTATGATAATTTGGAATGACCCCTTCAAGAAAACGGGTCGCATGTTGCAAACATTCTTCACGAGTAAGTCTGAGATCGCCACTTCGTTCATTGAACCACACAAAACTTCTAACTTTTCCTGTTTTCTTTGATATGAAGGCTTTAACTGTATCTTCTGTATGTCTCTTCAAAAAGCCTTCAAAAGATAAGTCCTGCTCCTCCATCTTCCAGTTCCGGTCCCGCCATACAATGCCTATTTCTTCCCCCATATCTACTTCCCTAATAACTTCAAATTCATCTGGTATTCCAATGACCTCTTTAATAGCTAAATCTTTTTGTGTGGCTGTATTTAAAGGAGCTGGCAGTAGAACGTAGGTTTCTGGAATATCTTCATCAGGTATAATGCTCAAGGTTGGGGTCAATACATCTGCTTTGAACTTCATGGAACATGGCTCTAGTTCATAAACAAGGCTTAGTCCATCATCCGCTACATTATGATTAATAGTATATAGGTTTGTAATAGTTTGCTGAAAATTCAGCTTATTTTTTACATGTTCAATTAGTTTCTCTTTTGAAATCAAAGTTGTTGGTATTTCGGGTATCTGATTCGCAACTTTATAAGAAAATTTCACAATATTACCCATATGGTCTACGTCAATAATACAGCCTGTAGACTTAAGTGGTAAGTCCATGACAACCAGTTCATAGTTAAAGCGATATGCATGATCCAGCTTTCTCATTTCAGAGAAAGTTAAATCATTTAAAGCGTCAGGGTAATGACTAAGTAAAAATTGCTCCGCTCGTTCTTTTCTTTCATCTACATCTGAAAGAACCGTATTGGAATTTCCACCAGCACCCATGTCAATTGTTAAACTTGTCAAATTACCGGACAAATCAAGATTTATAATAACCCCTTTATCTCTTTTTTCATTCGCCCATGAAAACATTGCCTGACCTTCTCCATTCTCTCCCTCAGCATACTCCTCTATGATAGGTTGAAAATTAGCTGGAATTTCGACTATCGACAAGGCTCGTTTCCTTAACTCTTCTTTTAGCATACTATATACCTCCTAGATTCTAGCATGTATTTTTTATATCTATCTTATTTGATATTTTCATTTATTATTCTTGATTATTTGTATAGTTAAGCTGCTAGATAACTTTATTATTAATCCCCAAAATAGATTTTCATTAATTCCATCTTTAGTTAAGAATACACATTTGTTGCAGATACTCCCTATAATCTTAAATTAAGGTGTCAAATAGAAATCTCTAACTACTCTTCTTCCACGATGTTAGTCAAGTAATAACAGAGTATGAGCCTTAATTTTTTCCTCCAAACACTTCCTAGTTTATTTTTATTTTAGTCTATTAAAAAAACCAACTTTTTACAATAGTCTTTGTTCATCGATAACTCTGTCTACCATAGGATTAAAATCAATTGTTTTAAAAAAATATAGTATACTAGTTTCAACAACTACAATGAGGTGCTCTGATGTGGAATATATATTTAAAGAAGCACAAGAGAAATTATTAAAATGTAACCTTCTCCCCATTCATGAATTCGATCGCGATTGGGAAATTGCACTTAGTGGTGGGAAAGAAGAAAAGGACGCTCTCTTTACCTATTTGAAAGAACAACTTGCTAGAGTAAAAGGAGAATTACTACATACGTTGCCAAATCGTTTCAAGTCTTTTTTTCATCATATGTTACGAAATTGTTTCGTATCTAGCCACTTCTCAATCTGTTCGCGAAGAAGTGATTCATCCTCTTTTCCTTCATCATCTTTACCCCAAACCTCTCTTTCTATATTCACTGTTCTATCGTGAATACATCTTCTTTAAGTACCTCTTTTTTAAATCTTCAGCTCTAAAATCTACCATTTTTTATTCTTAAAATTCCTCTCCAATTCTGAAGTTTATTGTACTTTTAGCCTTATCACATTATAATATTTAGTGACGAGATAAATTTTAAAATCTGATTCAGAAAGGAACATATAATGAAGAAAACACCAAATTTGTACTTAGGAAATGCATCTTTGCACGCCGAAACGAAAGCGGTTTCGCTTGAAACGGTAACTATGAATAAGGACACTTATTTTAAGATTGAAAACTACAATCAAATGAATCCATTCTTTATGACAGTAGTAAGTGATGTTGACCTTTGGATGTTTATATCAAGTACTGGCGGGCTGACTTGCGGTCGTAAAAATGCAGAGACAGCTTTATTTCCGTATTATACAGATGATAAAATCCATGACAGTATTGAGACAACCGGATCACATACAGTCCTAATCGTCAATAAAGACGAAAGGAACTTCCTGTGGAAACCTTTCTCTTTTCATAATGACAATGTATATAAGATTACAAGAAACCTATATAAAAACACTATAGGCAATAAAGTAATGTTTGAAGAGATCAACCATGACCTAGAGGTTAGTTATACCTATACATGGAAGAGTAGTGATTTATTTGGATTTATTAAAGAATCTAGAATAGTTAACATGGCTGATAAAGAAGTAGATATTAGAGTCCTAGACGGAATTCGTAACTTACTACCATATGGGGTCAATACGCTTTTACAAACCACAAAAAGTACGCTTGTCGATGGATATAAACGATGTGAATTAGTAGAAAAAGCAGGGCTTGGTATTTACACACTTAGTTCGATCATAACAGATAAAGCTGAGCCAAGTGAATCATTGAAAGCAACGACGGTTTGGTCAAAGGGACTTGAGAATCCTAGCTACCTTCTATCAGAACAACAGATTAGAGCGTTCTCACAAAACGAAGAGATTCAAACAGAAGTTGATATTAAGGGGAGAAGAGGTTCTTACTATGTTGTAGATTCTATCCACCTTAATGGTAATGAATCAAAAAACTGGTATATAGTAGCTGAGCTTAATCAAAGCGCTTCGAAAGTTGAGAAACTTATTAAAGAGGTTATGAACAATCAATCGATTCTTGAAGAGATTGAAGTTGATGTTTCAAAGAGTGAGTACAATCTTAAAAAACTAGTGTTTAATGCAGATGGATTCCAATGTACTTCAAATGAGAAGGAGGGTTATAGACATTTTTCAAATACCCTTTACAATATTATGCGAGGTGGCATATATGTAGATGGCTATGAGATTGATAGAGAGGATTTCAAAGCATTTGTAGGGAATTGGAATAAAGAAGTATATACGAAGCAACTGGATTTTATGAGCCGATTACCTGAAACAATTAACTATAATGAACTGATTGCTATGGTAGGACAGCTTAATTGTAAGGATTTTGAACGTTTAGTATTAGAGTACTTACCACTTACATTCAGTAGGCGACATGGAGATCCAAGTCGTCCATGGAATAAATTTAATATAGAGATTACCAAAGAAGATGGAAGCAAGGAGCTAAAGTTTGAAGGGAACTGGCGTGATATATTTCAAAACTGGGAAGCCTTATCCATTTCCTACCCTGCATTTACGGAGAGTATTATTGCTAAATTCGTAAATGCATCAACAGCAGATGGGTATAACCCGTATCGAATTACGAAAGACGGAATTGATTGGGAGAAGCTTGACCTTGAAGATCCATGGTCAAATATTGGATACTGGGGAGATCATCAAATTATTTATCTATTAAAGCTAATGGAATTATCAAAGGCTTATAATCCTGAAAAGCTACTGGACCTTCTTCATAATGACATTTTTGTATATGCGAATGTGCCCTATAGAATTAAAGGATTTGATGCATTAGTAGACGACCCGAGAAACAGTATTGTTTATAGTGAAGAGAGTGAACAACATATTGACAACAAAGTTGCAAGTCTTGGACCAGATGGTAAGTTAGTTTACAACAGGGACCGTATCTACAAAGTTAATTTAATGGAAAAACTTTTGGTTACTATGCTTGCTAAGTTCTCTAACTATGTGCCTGAGGGTGGTATTTGGATGAATACTCAACGTCCAGAGTGGAACGATGCTAACAACGCTCTTGTTGGGAATGGAATGTCAATGGTTACCCTTTATTATTTGCATCGTTTCCAAGCTTATATGAGTCAAATAGTTAATGAAATTAAAGAGGACTCTGTTGAGGTTTCAGTTGAAGTGCTTCAGATGTTCAATGATACAATGGAGGTATTGGAGGATAGTCAACAATATCTTGGAGATAAAATGTCCGACAACACTCGTTTTAATATTGTAAAAGCGTTAGGTAAGATTGGCGAAACATATAGAAATTCTATATATGACAATGGTTTTGTAGGCGAAACAGCGGCACTTTCTATAGACTCCTTTAAAGAATTTATTGAGGTTTCAATGATTCATTTAAAAGATTCAATTAAAAAGAATAAACGAGAAGACGGTCTATACCACTCATACAATCTCATCCGATTTGATAACGAAAACTGTAGCATATCAAATCTTTATGAGATGTTAGAAGGTCAGGTTGCCGTTCTAAGTTCAAAAGCTTTAGATGGAAAAGAAGCCATTAATGTACTAGAGGCACTTAGAAATAGTTCTATTTATCGCGAAGACCAAGACAGCTATATGCTCTATCCAAACCGTGAATTGCCAAAGTTCTTAGAGAAAAATGTGATTCCTGATGAACAAGTTATGTCATCAACTGTTTTAAAAGCAGAACTGAATCAGAATCACACACGGTTTATTGAAAAAGATGTGAATGGGAAGTACCATTTTAACGGTCAGTTCAGAAACGGTGAAGAGATTCGAGAAGCACTAAAAGCCACAAAAGATTATAACGATGAGGATATTAAAATTGTTGAAGAAATCTTCTCAAACCTTTTTGACCATCATGCTTTCACAGGACGCTCCGGTACCTTTTATAAGTATGAAGGGTTAGGATCTATCTATTGGCACATGGTATCAAAGCTAGTTTTGGCGACACAAGAAAGCTTCAATGATATATATTGTCAAAGTGGTATGAATGAAGAAACTAAGGCGCTTATGAATGAGTATGAAGCTATTAAGACAGGAATAGGATTAGAAAAATCACCGGAACAATACGGCGCATTTCCAACAGATGCTTATTCCCATACTCCGAGCTTTGCGGGAGTACAACAACCTGGTATGACCGGACAGGTAAAAGAAGACTTTATCTCTAGACTAGGTGAGTTAGGAGTAAAGGTAGAGGAGGGGCGTATTCGTTTTAAACCGGAGTTATTAGCAAAGTCTGAGTTTTTAAAAGAAATGAAATCCTGGTCCCTACCTAGGAATAGTAATGCTACCGAAACTGAAACAATCCAGTTAGATGAGAATTCCTTAGGATTTACATTCTGTGCAGTTCCGGTAATTTATTACCTAGAAGGCAACAAGAAAATCATCGTTTGTTATAAAGATGGTACAGAAAGTACTTTTGAAGATGTGGATACTTTAGATCTTGAAACAAGTCAAACTATTTTCAATCGTGAAGGTAAGATTGATAAAATTAAAGTGTATATCGACGGTAATAAATTGAAATAATCTTTGAGTTCTGAGTAGATTTTCTGCTCAGAACTTTTTCTTTTTTGGTTGAAAAGGCAAAACGTCTAATTAATATGGCTTATGATGTAAGTTAAAAGCAAGAATTACTACTATTATTTAATTTTCGGATAGATTTATTGATAAATACAGTATTACAGTTACGAATTTTACAAAGGATTCAAGAGTCAACAGAAAGACCTTAGGCCAGGCTTGTAATGATAAAAAATATATCCCTAGCCAAAATGTAATGAGGAAAATATTAAAGTCCGCTAGAAACGTTGATCCAGGAGTGAAAATGAAAGCATCTATGGATATGTAGGTTAAAAGTATGAAATACATAAAATTGTAAAAAATGTATTAATTACTAAATTCCATAAAAGGTGAAATGGCTAGTTTGTCGAATCCCTTATAGTTGGATCAAAAACAATCGAGGAGGATTTTTGGTGAAAAAGACGTTATTATTATCGACTATCATTGTATCTTCTTTAATACTTTCAGCTTGTGGAAATGATGATACTGCTGCTGCAACAAAAAAAGAAGAGCCAGAAAAAACCGAAGTTAAACTAGAAGTCGAAAAGAAAGATAATACGGAAACTGAACCAACAACTGAAAAGAATGTTGAAAATAATACTTTAATTGAAAGTGTTGAAAGAGAAATAACGACAGAAAGTACTGAAAGTGACATAACAACAGAAAGATTTAAAATTAATAAAGATAACGCAAAAGAGCTTGAGGTCTCGTTAATCCAAGGATCTGGGGATTTGTTTGTTTCTAAAGGTACTCATAATTGGGCAGAAGGAGCTCTTGAATATGGATACTTTGATAAAGGTGAAAATGATAGTCTAGAAGCAAAATATTTTAGACCGGAACTTTCATTTGAGTTAATTGGAGACAAAGGGAAAATAAACATTCAACATGATCAAGATGCCTTTTCAAATTCTCCTAAGGTCATTAAAAATTTTTCTCTTGAAACAAAAAATATATGGGATATTGATCTCACAGATGAAATCCCGATAAGCCTTGATATCGATACTGGAGCTTCAAACACTGAATTAGATTTAAGAGGCTTACAATTAAAATTTTTAGGTATCGATTCTGGTGCTGGCAACATAAACCTTGACTTAAGTGGGGATTGGGACAAGAGTTTTGATGTTACAATTGATCAAGGCGTAGGAAATACAACAGTATACCTTCCTACCGATATAGGAGTGAAGATCAGCTCATCAATTGGTTTGGGATCACCTAAATTTAAGGGGCTTAATTCAAAAAATAACGGTATTTATGTTAATGAAGCTTATGACAATGCAGAAGTAATTATTAATCTTAAAGCAAATTTCGGGATCGGAGATAAGGTAGAATTTATAGTGAAATAGTAAGAGATATAATAAAAAGTAAAATCAGGTGAAAATAACTTCTCACCTGATTTTATTGTTTATTTGCCAAGATTCAAGAATTATTGTTAGCTAAACTATTATAAATAGGCAACATATTATAAATTGTGTTTCCCAAGTCCTCAAAATGTGGTCAAATACAAAAATTTTCAAAACCCCTTAGTTACAACGATAACAACGCTACGCACTCGACGTGCCCCGTATGTGGAAACATATCAACAGGCTGTACTTCCTTCGTCTCATATCCCCCTGCTTCAAGCACTCGTAAGTCTCTTGCCAACGTTGCTGGATTACATGACACATAAACAACCCGTTTAGGCTTCATGTCGATAATTGTTTTTAGTAGTTCTTCATCACAGCCTTTACGTGGTGGATCTACCACGATGACGTCTGCGTGTATCCCTTGTTCATACCATGCTGGAATGACTTCTTCGGCTTTTCCTACTGCAAATTCGGCATTTGATATGTCGTTCAACTGTGCATTTCTATTTGCATCTTCAATTGCTTCTGGTACGATTTCAACTCCGTATACTTGTTTAGCTTTTTGCGCTAAAAATAAGGAGATCGTACCAATTCCACAGTATGCGTCAATGACTGTCTCTTCACCAGTAAGCTCTGCATATTCCAGCGCCTTGTTATAGAGTACTTTAGTTTGTTCTGGGTTTACTTGAAAAAATGATCGTGCTGATATGGCAAATTTAATGTTGCCAATATAATCATAAATATATTCATTTCCCCAAAGAACCGACGTATCATCACCAAAGATAACATTCGTTCGTTTTGTGTTGACGTTTTGAACGATAGATTTTACGTTTGGAATGCTTTCCACGATTTCTTTTATTATCTTTTTCCTTTGAGGGATGTCCGCCGTTTTGGTGATGAGTACGATCATAGCTTCTTTTGTAACTTGACCGTACCTAGCCATAATATGACGTAGTGTACCACGATGCTTTTTCTCATCATACGCACGAACGCCATATTTTTCACAAATGGACTTAACTTTTTGCACGACAAAATCATTTTGCTCGTGCTGAATGTCACAAGACTCCATATCGTTAATTTCATGAGATCTTTGTTGGTAGAATCCTGCGACAAGTCCTCCTTCACGTTCTCCAACTGGAACCTGTGCTTTATTCCGATAGCGCCATGGATCGTTCATACCGATGACTGGGTGCACTGTCACATTTTCTATATGTCCGATACGAGTTAAAACGTCTGTTACTTGCTTATGCTTTGCTGAAAGCTGCCCTTCATAGCTCATATGCTGCAATTGGCAACCACCACATTGTTTATATATCGGGCAGATTGGCTCTACTCGGTGCTTGCTCGGTTCAATTATTTCGATTAAGCGCCCAAAACCATAGCCTTTTTTTGTTTTTATTACTTTTATTTTAGCCGTTTCACCAGGTAATGCCTGTGGAACGAACAATGGAAACCCATCAATTTTTGCGACCCCTGCTCCATCATGAGTAAGGTCTTCAAACGTTACCGTCACAAACTCATTTTTTGCTATAGGTGCTATTTCCTTTGTCATCATGACTACTTCCTTTTCAATAAAATACTGAAACGATTGTAACATAAATTGCATGTGCTGAGCACCTGAAGGTTATTCATGACCATCAAAAATAGACCGCTTATGACGGCCTATCAATAACTTACCATGTAGAAACATTAGCTAGCAGCTTCCGCTACAACTTCTACAAATGAATATGCTGAGCTATGTTCCTACTTGAAAACGATTGTGTCATCCCTCTCAACCGAAACACAGTCTATGACTTTTTTTTCATTTTCGCGGCTTTATCTTTCGATACAAATACTTCTATATGCTGATAAAGATTTACAAATTCACCTGGCATTAAGCCACCGTACTCCCCATCAAGGTTCAATTGCATTTTATCATGTGTTTGCACTTTAATGCGATTAGCTTTTGCATAAATCACTTTCGGGTCACGAATATGCTCTCCTCTTAGCGCATATGTAGCAATACGAATAAAGTCTGCAAGGTTTGTTTTTTTCAAAATGAGCAAATCAAACATGCCGTCGTTCAATGTTGATTTTGGAGCTAGTTTTTCAAAGCCACCTACAGAGTTTGTGTTTGCTACTAAAAAAAGCATGATTTCTCCTTCAAATAACTTCCCATCATACTCAATTTCCACTTCTGTAGGACGAATTGAAGGTAGCATTTCAATCCCTTTTAAATAATATGCTAGCTGTCCTAGAATCGTTTTTAACTTACTAGGTACTTCATACGTTAATTCAGTTAGGCGGCCACCACCTGCAATATTAATAAAATATTGCTTATTAACTCTACCTAAATCGATTGGTACTGATTCACCTTCGACGAGAATATCACAAGCTGCATTAATTGACCGAGGTACGCCGATTGCTCTCGCAAAATCATTCGTTGTTCCTACTGGTATAATCCCTAATTTAGGACGGTATTGCTGTTCTGCAATTCCATTCACAACCTCGTTAATCGTACCATCTCCACCTGCTGCTATTACAAGGTTATAACGTCTCTTAACAGCAATTTTTGCTGCCTTCGTTGCATCACCTTCACCAGTTGTAGCATGACATGAGGTTTCATAACCAGCTTGTTCAAGCCGCTGAAGTACTTCAGGTAAATGCTTCTTAAATGCTTCGCGTCCTGATGTTGGATTATATATAATTCGCGCTCTTTTCATACCCATCATCCTATTTATTATTATGTCTCTTGGCGTTTCCATTCCATCATTTAACATCATAGCTCAAAGATTGTTTTGATGCAAAGAATTTGTAAACCATTATGCACTATACATTTTGTACAAAATAATCAATTTTATCTTAAATAATTCTATATATTTTTATATGTATGATTGTCTTTAGCAGTTCATACAAGAAGATTATTTCTTTCTACATAGAATACAAAAATTATTAGATACGACAACTGTGTTTGAACATTTAGTGACACTTGAAAATACTATTTTTCAGTTGAATTTTCTCTCATACAGTTGAGTAAAAAGTTACAGGGATTATTACCGAGAAGAAATATTTGCTGCAATAACATTTAACAAAGAAAGCCAACTAAAGATTTTCGAAATATAAAAGCACATTTGCTTTTGCTACTATATTTTCACCTAAATTGATTAAAATCCCTACAAAAAAAACACATTCAAAAAAAAGTCTCTTAAAGTTGTTGATCGAGATATACATCTGTTAACTGATAATTAATCATTTGATCCACTTGCAGAGATGTTAATGGGTGAGGAAAAGATAGGGAACGAGCAGTTGAAAACCAACGCCATCAGAAGAGTAAAATGTTCCTACTCAGGCGACCTTGTGTAAAATTAACATGCTACACATGTAAAGTCTATAAAATTGAAATAAATGGAGACGATTTAATTAGAAAACAGCAATCAAACCTTGAATGTTTTTTTCAGCTTACTGAAATTTAGACAATTTCAATAACATTTTGTAGCTTTATGTTCGTTTGAGCTAGTTTTCTAGCCAATTTTGGTGTTTTACTGTCCAAACTAGCTGGGTTTTTAGCCAACTTCGGTGCTTTACCGTCCATACTAGCTAGGTTTCTATCCAATTTCGGTGTTTTACTGTCCAAACTAGCTAGGTTTCTATCCAATTTCGGTGTTTTACTGTCCAAACTAGCTAGGTTTCTATCCAACTTTGGTTCTTTACTGTCCGAATTAACCGTTTTACTATCCAAACTGGCTTGTTTACTATCCAAACTGGCTTGTTTACTATCCAAATTAATAGTTTTACTGTCCAACTATTTCATTTCCTCACACTCTCAAGTTCAATAGACCTTCACCAAATACATTTACGTTATATCTCGATCATTCATTTATAAGCGCTAACGCCTGTGCCCCACATCCAGTTACACCTAAAGCGATTTGAGCAAGCATCGTGCGCTCTTCTTTTATTAGCGTATGTGCAACATCTACAGTAACAACTTGAAATTGAATCGTGCCACCTGGTGGGAGCTGTGCGATTTTTGATAAGTCAGCAGTAATGACCGTTCCTATCGTTGTATAACCTCCAATCGTTTGTCGATCGGACATTAAAATAATAGGTTGACCGCTTGCAGGTATTTGGATGGTGCCAACTGGTATTGGTTCAGAGATGATGTCCGCACCGATGTTATGTTCAATGGGTGAAGGTGATGTTAAGCGATAGCCCATGCGATCAGCTTGTTTAACAGTATACGTAGTTTGAGCGAATGTTTTTAAACTTGTACTCGTGAATTGTTCCCTATGAGGGCTACTAATGATGCGAGCAACAATATGTTTTCCGTATGCAGGGACATTATGTGTTGCAAGCCAATGATTTCGTATGACATTACCGTTTTGATGTAGTTTTGATTTCGTGTGCTCTTCATATGAATTATTACATTTTATAATATCTCCATCATCGATTGCTTGGCCAATATCAGCCTTTTCATAAGTTGATTTACTTCCCATTACTGTACGCACATCAAAGCCACCAGCTACAGTAATATAAGCACGCATACCTTTCTGCGGACCAGAGAATGAGAGTTCATCACCTTTGTTCAACAAAAGTGTTTTCCACAATGGTGCTGGCTTGCCGTTTATTTTTGCTCCTAAATGAGCGCCGGTGATTGCTATGAGACATTTATTTTCTGCAATTAATAGTGGCCCAAGCATCGTAATTTCAATTCCCGCTTCACGTATGGAATTTCCAACTAATAAGTTACCGACCTTTAATGCTAATTGATCCATTGCACCAGAAACAGGCACCCCATATTTTTGGTAGCCATATCGACCTAAATCTTGGTATGTTGTAAATAACCCCTTCTTTTTCACAAAAAATATTGGCTTACCCATATACTAGCCACCTACTTTATTAATTGAAAATCCTTTGTCTGTTAATGTTTTATACAGTTTCTTTACGAACATCAACGCTTGTGGACCATCCCCGTGAACGCAAACTGTGTCAGCATGTAAATGTATATTTTCTCCTGTTATAGCCGTTACAGTTTTTTCTTGAACGATACCAATTATTTGATTGACTGCTACATTGTCATCATGAATGAGTGCATTATGTTCACTGCGAGGTGTTAATGTTCCATCTTGTTGATATGTCCGATCAGCAAATACTTCAGATGCTGTTGTTAAACCCAGTTCATGGCCGGCCTCGATAAGTTTACTGTTTGCTAAACCAAAAAGAATGAGCTGTGGATCTATAGCTTTAACGGCCTTAGCTATAGCAGCGGCAATTTGTCTATCTTTTACAGCCATATTGTACAGTGCTCCGTGTGGCTTCACATGCTGCATGTCTACATTATGAACTGTGCAAAATGCTTGTAACGCTCCTAGTTGATAGATAACAAAATGATATACATCTTCCGGAGACACTTTCATTTCTCTCCTACCGAAGCCAATTAAATCTGGAAGCCCTGGGTGAGCACCGATAGCTACATTTTTTTCCTTTGCAAGTTTTACTGTTTTGGCCATGACGTTATGGTCCCCAGCGTGGAATCCACAAGCAATATTTGCAGATGTCACATACTCAAGGACAGCCTCATCTTGCCCGATCGTATATGCACCAAAGCTCTCTCCTAAATCACAGTTTAAGTCAATGCTTTTCAACATAAAGTCACCTCTTTATCCCTATGGTCATAGCTCTTTTAGTTTTACTTTTTTACTACCTTCACTACGTACTTATCGTTATTCACCTGTTCCTGAATAAAGTAAAACTCCTCCTCTGAAATAGGTGTAAAGCGAATATACTGTCCAGCATGAAAAAGAAATGGCTTTGCAGAGTCAGCATTAAAAAGTGGTAACGGCGTCCTCCCAACGATGTTCCAGCCACCTGGCGAATCAACTGGATAAATCCCTGTTTGACGGTCAGCAATTCCAACAAAACCAGCAGCAACCTTTGTTCTAGGATTTGTAAGACGAGGTGTAGCAATTGCCTCCTCAACTCCGCCTAAATAAGGAAATCCAGGTAAAAAACCCATCATGTATATAAAATAATCTATACTGGAGTGTATTTGAATAACATCACTTTCTGAAACACCATTTTCTTGCGCCACTCGAGTGAGATCTATGCCATATTCCCCACCATATAAAGTTGGGACTAAAACGACCTCATTCTGCTCCTCACCTTGAGCTCCAAGCTGGTGAAAGGCATGCTCTACTGAATCGACAATATGAAATATTTTCAGTTTCAGTGGGTTATAGTATACGTAAAAGCAATGGTAGGATGGCACAATTTCTACGATGCCATCTACCTTTCTCTCCTCTAACACCTTACAGACTTGATGAATATTCTTATTAGTATGTAACGAGATATCATCGCTTAATTGAATCTTTATTCCTGAATCACCAATAGGATAAAATGCAAATGGCTTCAAATCGATCACCCTATATTTTTGTCATTGTGGGAGGTTAATAATGATAAATGTTCGACGTGACCCCTCACACTTTTTCAACCAATTCTATACAACCAAAATAGTAGTGAGTATACAATTTATTTGCTAAATACTCACTACTAATTAAATGGTGATTGTAAACAACCTTTGGTTAATTACGCTTCATCTAACACACCAATCATCGTTGTAACTGCCTTTATTAAATCTTCACTAGACCAACTTGGTAGCTTCCTATTTTTCAAGGCAAGCTCATGGGAAGCTGGAATATGGACAAACCCTGACGGAACTGGTTTATTATGCTGTTGCAAATATGTAAGCATAGTATACATCACATTGTTACATAAATAAGTGCCAGCAGAATTAGAGATTTCTGCAGGGAGTCCTTCCACTTGTAAAGCATCTACAAAACGGCGAATTGGTAATGTTGAAAAAACACCATCAGGCCCTTCAATATTTATCAGCTGGTCTTTCATAGCTGCACCCGTATTGTCAACAGCACCATCATTACAATTAATTGCAATTCTTTCAGGTGTTATTCGGTTATTTCCAGCAGCTAATCCTAACGAAATAACAGCGTCAGGTTCAATGTCCTCATAGAGCTTTATTATTTCTTTACCTGACTTTGCAAATTCCACTGGTAGCACACGACCAAACACTTCATAATTTCCGGTAGTCGTTTTATCTAATTTTTTCACAATGTCTTCAGTTGGATTAATAGGATTATCTAAAAACGGAACAAATCCTGTTAATAGTAGTTTTTTCATAGTAGTAACCCTCCTAATAGAAGTATAGCATGCTACAAACTACTTTAATAATAATTTACGACCTGGAAAACTTGTAACATGATTGCTCCATATAAAATGAAAGAAAGGAAACATTAATGATGGAGATTTAATCGTACTAGTTGGTTGCGGTGCGGGTCTTAGATGGGGAGGGATTACCCTTCGTTGGAGTAAATAAAATGCATGTCTAGTAAATTGCTAACAAAGTTAAAGCAGCTAAAGAACAGTGCTTCACTTTAGCTGCTACTTCGTCTGAGATTAACAATAGTATTTCCTGCAATTTTCGTAACCTATCAAACATCCAATACATGCTCTTCTAGCGTTCTAGTTATTTTATATGGGCCTCCATTTTCATCATTTGAAGTGATGACCATCGTCACACCACTATCAGGGTAAAAAGATGAGTGAAATGATAAGCCTGGATCGTACCCCATTACATGATATTTATAAATTCTACTATTCTTTTTCTTAATCCATATACCATACCCATAGTAGTCATCACCATCTTCATGAGTATGTGGAGTTAACAATTCGTTAGTACTCCTTTCACTTAATAATTCATAACTAAATAGCCCATTCCAAAATTTCATCATATCAGGGGCAGTTATAAATGCACCACCATCAGCACCACCTTTTATAGGAATAGCGTAAGTGTTTGTTCTCCATGTACCCTCTTCATCGTTATCTATATAGCCAATAGCTGTGTTTTTAGGTAGTCTGTCAAGTGAAAAATAACCTGACTCTCTCATACCGCATGGCATAAAAATATGCTGTTCGACATACTCTGTAAAACTTAAACCTGTTTGTTGCTCTACAATGAGTCCTAACAAGATAAATCCGGTATTATTATAATGAAATCTCTCGCCAGGTGTGAACAACATTTTCTCGTTTTGGAACATTGGCAGAAAGCTTCTTAAAGTGTTCATTACATACATTGGTCTATCTTTCCACAGGTCTTCATAATCTTCAATAACTTCCTCGTTATAATAGTCAGGGATACCTGAAGTATGGGTTAACAGGTGATGAATCGTTACTGCTTCATCAAAGTGTGGGAATTCAAATTCTAAACACTCATCGAGCCTTGTATTGAATGATAATAATCCCTTCTCTACTAACTGACAAATAGCAATAGAAGTGAATAATTTACAGCCAGAGGCAATTCCAAAGCGTGTTTTTATTGTGTTAGCAATCTCTTCTGATCTATTTGCGTAGCCATGACTTTCTTCAAAAATATTATTCTTGTCATCCTTTAGTAAAATGACTCCAGAAAACGTTGTTTCTTTAACAACTTTTAATATCACTGAATTGATGTCTGTTCTTTTAATTTGCATAACTATCGTCCCTTTCATTACTTGTTATTTTTATATTCATCGTATTATCGATACTCTCTACCTATAAGATAGATAATTAATTTACTCAATCTAGTTACTCTTCAATTAACAAGGAATAATTTTCTACACAATTCATAATCTATTATATATTTATCACACAAGATAAAAATATACCTAGAATAATAATAGTCATTTTTTACACTATCTTGCCTCGTATCATTTGTTGTGAGAAGGAGATCTCAACTACAACATGGATAAGATCATGTCAAAGTATAAAAACAAACAGACCTTCACTCCAATTTTTTTCTCACCTATGTTTAACAAGTAATGACTCATGGCGGTTTTTGTTTTAGTTGTTGCTTTTCAACATAAGGGCTACTCACGTTCAGCTTCTTACCTTCTCTACAGGCTATAAAATTGGATAATACATTTTAGTTATTCATAATAAGTGAAAAAAGGCAATAAAATGAGAGCAGTAAGATGGAGGTTTATGCGGCTGTCATTGTTTATATAGAATAATAGAAGACACGCACCCCCAGTTCTGTATACATATATGTTCTAACGGGAAAACAGTCTTACATTAAGAGGTGATTTACAATGAAGAAAACACTGACTGGAGGGGTTTTGTTAATCATGTCCTTATTAATTATAGCCTGTTCCAATCAATCTGAAGAACAGCTAAAAAACGGGACAATAGAGAAAAACACACTTTCAATTCCAGTTGAAAATGGTACTTTAACAGCTGTTTTCGACATACCAGAGGGAACGGATTCTCTACCTATTGCTATTATTATTGCGGGCTCTGGTCCTACAGACAAAGATGGGAATACAGTCGGGGCAAACGGTAAGAACAATAGCCTAAAAATGCTCTCTGATACCTTGAATGAGCGTGGTATTGCAACTCTGCGCTATGACAAACGAGGTGTAGGAGATAATACAGGCCTCGTTAACAAGGAAGAAGACTTAACAATCGAATCATACGTAAATGATGTTGTAGCAATTGTTCATTATATACAAAAAGATAGCCGATTTGCTTCAGTAAATATCGTTGGACATAGTGAAGGTTCATTAATTGGAATGATAGCTGCACAGGAAGCAGCGGTTGATAAATTTATTTCTTTAGCTGGTGTAGGGCAGTCGGCCGATAAGCTCTTGCTCGAACAACTTGATGGACAATTACCGCCAAAATTAATGGACGAAACGAAAAATATTCTGAATCAACTTAAGCAAGGAAAACAAGTAACAGATGTTTCTCAAGAATTAAATGTTTTATTTAGGCCTTCTGTGCAACCTTATTTAATTTCTTGGTTTACATTTAATCCAGTAGATATTATTAGTTCACTCAACATACCCCTATTAATTGTAAATGGGACAAACGATATACAAGTAACTGAAAAAGAAGCACATCTGCTTAAAGAAGCAAACCCTCAAGCTGAATTATTTATTATAGAAGGAATGAATCATATATTAAAACAAGCTCCTGCTGATAGAACAGGAAATCTTGCAACATATACAAATGCAAATTTGCCTCTTGACGAAGAACTAAGCACAAAATTAGTTCAGTTTATTTTAAAATAAATGACTGTATGAAAAGCGTAAGCACCATGGTCTTCTCCGACATGCCTTAGAGTCATTTCGTTTCAAGGCACTGTTCCCTTTGACGAAATGACTTGAGAGACTGGAAGACGTAGCTACTGATCGATAAAACTATGCTGCTATTACATGTTCCTTCGACCTTTTATATTTTAAAGAAATGTAGATTGATAATATGCCGTTCAATGCTAGAAGAATCATCATTAAATTAGTAAGGAACGCAACGTCCGGACCGAATACTTTAATTGAATGCCAAGGTGATCCAACACTATAACTAAATACCGGCTTGATGGCAAATGCTAATACTAATAGCAACATACCAATGATGCTCCACCTTTTTCTTCGTCGAACTTTTACTGATTTAACGGTAATTAATCGGTAAACAAACAACATAATTAATAGAACAACTATTCCTAATATAATCAACTGCAAGATAGGAGTGAACTTCGATATCTCAACTGGATCATCACCATGTAAAATGTTTATCATTCCTTGTTTTAGGTTTACAAGTGCCACTTCTTCTAAAGCATGATTTTTATTAGTGAGAATGACACCACCCCACTTTGAGTCAGGAAGATAAAATACTTCAGAGTGCGAATCAGGCGTAGAACCTGAATGCCATACTATTTTATCCTCAGAATATGGGTTTGAAATTCTAACACCTAAACCATAGAATCGATTATCACCTGTTTGAACATGAGGAGTTAAATAAAGGTTCATATATTTTTCATTTAGCAATGAATTTCCATCTTGTTGACTGAGAAAATGTATGATTTGAACCATATCATCTGCACTAGCCGTGATGTACCCATAGGGTGCTCCACCATTATCATATGTTACTGAACTTTTTCGTGGAATTCCAAACCAAGACTGGTACCCAGCTAAATACCCTCTTTCATATGCTGTATCATTATCTGCTGCAGCATTATTCATACCTAACGGCGAAAATACTTGCTCTTCCATATACTCACTATATGTTTGATTCGTTACTTCCTCTATTAGGGCACCAAGAATTAGGTAGTTAGCATTACTATATTGATGTTTTTCTCCTGGTGTAGCTGTTAACTTAGTGTCTGAGAGACTTTCCACATTGTTCTTAATCGTATTGAAATCTTGAGAACCTTGGTCTGATAATAATAAGCCAGAGTATGTACTTATACCACTCGTTTGAGTAAGTAATTGCACGATCGTTATTTTAGATGCTGCTTCTTTATCTTTAAGGGAAAACCAAGGAAGATACATTTGAATAGGATCGTCTAGTTGAACGGTACCTTCTTCAATTAATTTCATAACCGCTAAGCCCGTTAAGGATTTACTAATTGATCCAACAGTAAAAGGAGTTTGAGTCGTAACCTCTTCCTCAGATTCTCCAGTCACCCCCCAGCCTTGCGAAAAAAATAGTTCTTTATCTTTAACAATTGCAATTGAAGCACCTGGTATTCGTTGCTCCTCTAAGTAAGACTCTACATATTTTTCGATCGTATTCTTCAAGTCTTCTTCTGCGAAAGCTCGAGGTTCTTGTTGATTGAAGAAAAACAGATGAAGTAATAAGGATACCAGTATAACTTTACCTATACTTTTTCTTACGTTCATATCTTCACCTCTTATATCTTACTTTACGTAAATAAACCACTACTAGTAATGACACTAACAAGGAAATTGCAAGACTAAAAACCATTAGCATAGCATTCCACCATGTATTATCCGAGATCTGGTATAAAATATTATAGTTAAACGTATCATTCGAGTATGTTGGATCAAATGCTCTAGTTAATGACATAGAAAATATGAACTGTGTACAAAGATAGGTTACGATGAGGGTAAGCACTCCTATTGGAAATAACATACCTTTCTTTGGTTTACTTTGTTGAATTTGTTTAAGTCCAGCAGCTGGATCTATACCGTTGACTTCCAAAAAATCAGTAATAAATGTAGCAGGATCTCCTAATTCACTAATCGCATCATCACCATGCTCACGAGCTTCTTGTATATGTTCCAGAAGCTGCTCTTTAATACGACTTCTTTCTTTTGAGCTTATCTGGTACCTTTTTAACTCATCAAGCACATTGTTTACATATTGTTGCTCTGCAATGCTTAATTCCATTTTCATTCAAAATCCTCTCCCTTTAATCCACTATTTAGTAAAGATTTAATATCACTCTGTAACTCTAACCATTCATCAATCTTCTTTTGAAGATACAATTCTCCTTGATCGTTAATTTCATAATACACACGAACTTTACCACTATCTGTCATTTCACGATAAGTATCTACCCATTCTTGATCTTTTAACTTCGTCAATATTGGGTAAATACTGCCTACTCCTTTCAATTTTAAATTGTGTTGTTCTAACTCCTTCATAATTTCATACCCATAGCTTTTTTTCTTTGACAAAATCGACAGTACACACATTTCTAAATGACCTTTTATTAAACTTATTCTATTCATGAAATAAATTTAACACAAATATATACTTCTTTCAAGTATATAAAATAAAAAAATGTACTTTTTTGGAAATAATGGTGTAGATAGTAATATTACCTTGTACAAACTGCACTAAAATATCACCGTTATGTAATGCTTACACGGTTCCTACCGAGTCAAAGAAACCTACTAACAACAATAATCAAATAATAAAACAACCAAATAAAAAAGCTGACTCCTATTTTGTAACAGGATCAGCTTTGCAAATGAACTTATTATATTTGTTATTACTGGATCTAGATATAAGGACAAGAAGTTATAACATTTTATTGAAAGGCTATTTTCGTAAATTTTGTTTCTTTTTCTCTTACATTTGATTCATTGATGTACTTTAGAGGTGAAAAGATCCCCCTAAATATTCATGATTAGCTTTTAATTAGGAAAAGCAAAAGTAATTAATACGAAAACAGCCTATTGAAATGATTACTGTGAAGTGTTTTTGCGATATTCGTCCGTTAAAACACCAGCAAATCCCCAGTTTTCATCTTCAATTTCTTGTATAACAATATGAGTGTGCTCGGGCTTTTTTCCTAATACACGACCGAGAGTTTCTGTAAAATCTTTAACGATTTGCTCTTTTTGTTCTCGACTTGCACCTTTTGTTATTTGAAGATTAATATAAGGCATTTCTTCACCCTCCATAAATTCTATTAACCGCACCCCATGTAAGCAGGTGACAATTTTATATCATTCAATAACAATTTTTCATTTCTTCAACTTCTTTTCAACATAGAATGCACCAATGATAAGGAGCACAAAAGCTCCTATAATAAATAAAGCTGGCGATGAAACACCCTTATGTTCCCCTCTTCTAACAGCTTTTTTATAAACCCCATCTTCAACTTGCACTGCAATGGCTTCATCTGTACTTATACCTTGAATAGCGTAATATTTCGTACCTTCCTTATAAGCATTCGAAAAATTACCTGAGTAAGATTCCATATCTGAATATCTAGTTACTTTACCTATTTTCCTACTTACATTCGTCACAGCTTCATCAAGCACTTCATACGAATAACCTTTCCATACGACAAATTCATACGCCCAAGATGTGGCGAAAGAGCTGCTTGGTAATAGTAACATATGTGTAAAAGAAAATATTAATACAAGTTTACAAACATGGTTAAACTTCATTTCACCCTCCTTCACGTCATTCTCTTACACTACCGACAATCTAAGTATTAATCATTACTAGATTAACATAAAATACCAAATGTTAGCTATTTTATGCGAAGATATTCTATTGTATTAGGTTGTGTTATATATTTATTTCAGTAAAAAAAGTGCTAATATGATGTAAAACTAGCTTTGGATTCAGGAGTTAACAGGAAGACGATGGGTCAAGCATGTAACGATAAAAATTATATCCCTAGCCAAAATGTTATGAGGAAAATATTAAAGTCAGCTAGGAAGGTTGATTGTAGAGTTAAGATGAATGATTTTTGGGACATGTAAAAAAGACTGAAATTTTCACTTTATTGTCAACTGGGCAGAAGTAAATAAATTTTTCACTTTGGTCATCAAGAATGATTCGCCTTCCACAATGCAGCATAGAAAAATTTTGTATCTTAATTTCATCACTTGAAAAATTCTCTTCAATATACTTATTAACCGCATCAGCATGTTTTCTCAATTCCTTTTTCCTTTTTCCTTTTTCCTTTTCTTCTTTCTCTTTCTTGTCTTTATGTAGATGTCAAGCTTGACTATATCTTGATGATACATATCTAGTATGTTTTCTGCTTGCTGAATATTCTTTTCGGTATTCTCTGTATTATCTATGATAGATTCTAGATAGGCTAGATTTTTGCACAACTCACCTATCAGTTGAGCGTGCTTCTTGATATCCTTCAATTTTGAATCTCCCTTCACTACTAAACTATTTTCTCATAATAATGAGTAGTTTTTTAATCTTTAGTGCAGTATTGCGAAAAAGGACACAAATGGGACATCATTTTTACATAAAAAATATGCAAGAAATTCGGGAAATAATTAAATTG
Organism: Bacillus sp. SM2101; assembly: GCF_018588585.1. Taxonomy (NCBI): domain Bacteria; kingdom Bacillati; phylum Bacillota; class Bacilli; order Caryophanales; family Bacillaceae; genus Bacillus; species Bacillus sp. SM2101. The sequence continues at coordinate 22,767 of NZ_JAEUFG010000025.1, read as the reverse complement.
CCTCTGACCAAAACGTTGATAAATCAACAATGTATAAAATTATGTATATTTGATAAATTTTTTATCTTAAAAACCATTGCTATATCAAAGATTGTGAAAATGTATTGGTTCCTATAGTTGCTATTATGTAAATATTCTATACATGGATATACAAGAAGCTGGAGTTATCAATCGCCAGCTTCTGGAAATCTTCATTCTCTAAGATAATTGGGTTATTTGCAGCGAAGGTCGTATAAAAGTAACTGATTGCCCTTGTGTTGTGGTTGACAGTACAGTAGAAATTACATCAGTAGTGTTTAGCAATTGAATGGTAGTCCTTGATAATGTAAGATTTAGAGTTTCAGGGTTAGAATCGGTTACACCTATTGCTGTATCAGCCTGTGGGATATTGTTTATTGTTATTTCAATTTGAAAATCAAGGGATGCACTAGCGCCAAAGTCCAAGGCTTGCACAGTAAATGAAATTTCATAGTCTCCGCTATTTTGCACAGTTATCGAACCCGCAGCAGGATTAAGAGTTGTCATATTAAAAGGACCTGGCATATTATATCCGCCTAGTGGAATAATTCGATCCCCATCAACTACCGAAAATGGGTCTTGATCATCACGTAAAACACCATAAGATAAAGGATTACCGGGAGGTCCCTGTGGCCCTGGTGGTCCTTGAGCCCCCTGTTTCCCTGGTGGCCCTTGAGGTCCTTGAGGTGGTGGTGGAACAACTCTACATTTACAATCTTTACCTTTCATAATTATTTTCACCTTCTATAATTGTTTTTACTTTATTTTATGGTCATTTTCTATAGAAAGGTTGGACTAACATGCTTAGCGTGACTAAAATGTACTGAAGTCTATGTTAATTATGTATTTTTAAACAAGTTCCTATAGTTGCTATTATATAAACTAGAATTGAATATGGTATTCATTGATATACAAAGAAGCTGACCTTTTACGCCAGCTTCCTTCAATTTCAATTATGGGCACATATCATTGACAATCTCTCCAGTGAAGCAAGTTGGTCTGTTTTCATCAGTATTCTGATCAATTGTGACATTACCTGAACTTGCACTTAGTTGAACCTGTACTTGTTCACCACAAAGTAAGTTAATTGAAGTACTTACGTTTACACAACCCGATTCTAAATCCCCTGTAAATCTAATCGAGTCGCAAGCGATAATCATTTGATTTACACCCACTAACTTCACTATAAAAATCAAGGCACTCGTTCCTATACTAGCGCTTAAAAAAGCAGAGCTAGTGAAATGGTAAATACCATCACATGGTGCAGTGAATGCTGATGTCGCTGGGTCATAATTACCTGGTGGCGTTACACAATCATAGAGTACAGATGGAAACATGATTACGTCTGTATCATCAGCATTCACTGTCTGGAAAGCGTTATTTTCCGCCCGAAAACTAACAATTTTAGGAGTCCTTGGTGGTCCTAGTGGTGAAGGTGTGACAACTCTATATTTACAATCTTTATCTTTCATTATTATTTTCACCTTCTATAATTATTTTCACTTTATATTTATGGTTATTAACTATGGAAGATTGGACTAACATATATAACGTGACTAAAATGCGCAGATGTCTATGTGAATTGTACATTTTCCAACAATTATGATATTCTAATCATAGACAAGCAGTAAATGCATACAATAAGAAAGACCGAAGGTGCTGTAACACCGACGGTCGATACAATAGACGATTCCAAGAGGATCGGCTGATAAATCGAGATAGACCACCCAATCGCTCCCGCTAAAGAGTTAAGGGTGGTCTATTTTTTGTCGTTTTTATTAAAAGACAGTACCGAAATAATCAGCCCGCAAAATGCAATTGCCAACATCAACGCTTCAAATACCGTCATACGTCTCACCCCCTTTCAGGGAATGAAGCCGACCACCCTTAGAAATTCGTCATTGTATTCCAATTATACCATAGTTGCCCATGTTATGATTAATCCAACCCTTATCATATTATATGTATCAATACTCAAGTTCGTATAGAGTGATGTACAAGCTTTTGAAATTATGTAAAGGGAGCTAAGCTACGATATACCGCAAAGTAGATTCCTGATTATGTAAAATAACAAAAGTTCCAATTTTTCATTTCTGAAGAACTGGAACTAATCGACTCACTAATCATTGTGTTTATTAAATTCACTATTAGTTCTTTTTTCTTTCAAGATACGTCCATTATTCTAGTGAAGTTTAAACCAAAACTAGATCGAGGGTCAAATATACTGGTATCTACTTCTATCATCATACACATAAAACATATCATAGTCATTGTATATAAATAGGTGTCCATATGGCTTTTCTCTCCTAAAAAATATAGTAATTATTATATATTATATTAATAATCTTGATATACTTCTTGGACTAGCATCCATACAGCTGACCTATTTTATTTGAGGAGTCACTTTGTAAGAAAGTTAGTACAACATAATTTCTATTATATCTATAATTTATTTTATATCATTCTTTTCTATAGTGTCTGAATAGGGTACGCATAACAAGTGGAATAAAGGTCAATATCAGACCCATAATAAATAATTCAAGCCATGCAAGAAATGAGTACAATTTAGACTTTTCTTGGAACAACAGCAAAGAAATAAAGTATTCTGATTTTCATTTTGATTAAGTTTTGTATCCGACAATGTGTCATTTTCCATATTAGTTTTGCTGTTTTTGCATTGATTGTTGCTTTTCTATTTAGATCTAAGCACGTCTACTACTACCAGCGGTCGTGTCATCTTTTCTACTATAAAAAAGATGAGTTCTTATAAAACTCATCATACTGTCAGTTTTTAGTAAAAAAAAGTTTACGAAAAGAGCCTTATTTTTTTACTTCAGCCAAACTTCACTGAGCAATTTAATACCTGGTTCAATATCATCTATGTCCATGCTAGCAAAACCTAAAATAAATTCCTTTCGTTCTTCTTTTGGTGATTGAAACCAAGTGAATGTAGCTGAGGCAATATTTATACTTGCATGTTTTGCTAAATCAATAAGCTCTCTTTCCGTTTTTGCGCTATGAACCTTTATTAAGAGATGAAAGCCTGCATCTTCACCTAAGATAATTGCTTTTTCTCCAAAATGAGTTTGAATCGCATATATTGCCTTGTCGTGTTTCTTTCTATAAATATTTCTCATTTTGGCAATATGTCTAGCTAAATAGCCTTCCTTCATAAAAACCTCTAGCGTTTTTTGGTGAATTGGCGAAGATGATTGTTCAAATAATAGCCGCTGCTGTATTAAGTGAAATGTAGAAACTAGTTTTTTTGGCAGCACCATATAGTTAATACAAAAGGCTGGGGCTAACACTTGCGAAAAACCACCTAAATAAATAACATTTGTGTCGGGTAGTAACCCTTGTAATGACGGTATTGGTCTTCCATGATAACGAAACTCACCATCGTAGTCATCTTCAATAATATAGCCATCATGTTGTTTTGCCCATTCTAGCAATTTAAGGCGTTTCGAGACAGGCATGATCATACCACGTGGATACTGATGTGAAGGTGAAACACAAACGATTCTTGACTTACTATCATATAAATGCTGAAGGCTAATCCCATCTTTCTCTAATTCAATTGGTGAAATTTGAAAGCCTTGCTGCTTAAAAGTGGATCGAAATAAAATATACCCTGGGTTTTCAACTGCAACATTTAAAGAATATTCTTGTAGCATTTGACTAATAAAATTGAGCAGGGCATATTGGTCTGCTGCTATGACAACCTGATCTGAAGAACATTGAACCCCTCTGTATTGATACAAATATTTTGCAATTTCATTTCTCAGCCCTTCTTCTCCTTGTGGATCTCCATAAAAAAGTAAATCTTTGTTTTCATGGCGCATAACCTGGTTAAAAAATCTACGCCACGTTTGAAAAGGAAATGCATTAAAATCATTCTTCGATAAATGAAAATCATATTTATAGACTTGTTTTGGTGTATAACCTTTTACGTTTGCAGTATCAAAAAGATTAACTTGATTATCATATATTGTATTCGGTAGGCTTTTAACATAATATCCACTTTTGGGTTTACTAATAATGTAACCTTCATCTATAAGCTGATGATATGCAAGCTCTACTGGCGTCGTACTAATAGCAAGTAAATCTGCCATCTTTCTAATAGATGGAAGACGCGTATTTTCTGTAATAGTTTGACCGACAATTTCTTGCTTCATATATTCATATATCTGAACATAAAGAGGCATGTTACTGTTTTCATCTAATTTTGGGAGCAGTATCATCTAATCATCCTTCTTCCACATCTGTCCTTTTCAATTATTATAAACTGCACATTTTTATATATACAATTTACTGATATACTCTTGCTAAATGAACAAGGAGGAATAGACTATGACATCAAATCAACAGCCCCCAGTTCGCTTCTTAACTGGAAATAAAGTTTATTTACGCTCATTGGATGTAGAGGATAGTGAAATATATTTCCGCATGCTATATAACTCAGAAACAAGAAGACTAACAGGTACACAGAGGAGTTATACACGAAAAGAAATTAATAGCTATATTGAGAGCAAATCCGGAGATTCTTCATCAATTATTTTATTAATTGCACTAAATGCTTCGGATGACATAATCGGTGACATCGCCTTACAGGATATTGATACTATTAACCGCAGTGCTAGCATACGCATTGCTATAGATGCTGATCAACATCAAGGTAAAGGTTATGGAAGTGAAGCGATTTCCTTAATGTTGGAATACGGATTCGGAATATTAAACCTTCATCGTATCGAACTGGAGGTATTTTCGTTTAACAAACGAGCATTACATGTTTATGAGAAATTGGGGTTTAAAAAAGAGGGTATACAACGTGACAGACTATATTACGATCATCAATACCATGATGCTATTATAATGAGTATGTTAGAGGATGAATATCGATTAAGTAAAAAAGATTAGCAGAATCAATCAAATATACTCTTTTATCGGGGTATATTTGATTGATTTATATAACCATCCTAATAGCTAGGCTTTTCACAACGACATTGCTAAGAAATCATCAATTTGTTTTTTATGATGTATATCATGATCTACCATGCTTGAAAGATAATCACATAAAGTTAAATGCTCTTTACCTTTACATGGTTGATTAAATTTTTCTACAGGAATATGATTTATTATAGAAACCAATTCTTTACGAACTAAAATAAATTCACCTATTAAATCATTCTTTGAAATACCCGACCTAGCATAGTCAGAAGCTTTTTTATTCATACCTTCAACATCAACTTCTATTTTTGGAAAAGCTTCTCCTCTCACTAAATAACAGAGCCTATTCTCTATTAAAAATATATCCCATAACTTGAAATGAGAGATAATGTCAGCTGTAGCCCAAGACCCCTTTTTAATAGGCTTGAGCCATAATTCCTCTCTCATATTATTTAATGACTGACTCCAGTCAGTTAACATTAATTTTTTCTTAATTATATAATCTTTACACATCTTATCCTCCTTAACACCTGCTTAGCTTAGTTACAATCGAAATTACACGATCATTTACGTCTATCAACTTCCAATCCTATTTTTCCTACAATTAAATTGCATATTACTCTATAAAATATGCTTCGATTCATGATGTTTTAATTCCTGCACATTAACAAAATGATCATATAACCCTTTTTATTGACCATTCATTTTTCTAGTAATCTCGGACACGAAAGCTAGCATCAGTTGCACGAGAAAGTATAGCTTGACATATCATGTCGAACATTTATTGAAGGATTAATAGTGTCTTTATTGAAATTTAATACGTATCATTTTATAAGGAGGGAATGCTATGGATACCATTCAAGAAGTGTTGGACCGATATTATAAGTCTTGGAATGAGGGATTTAAAAGTAAAAATGGAGATGACATTAGAAAATATTTGTCAAAAAATTTTATAGGGTTTTGGGGAAATTCAAACCTTAATCATCCCGAACAATATGACTACAATTATGATATTAATGCAGTCTTACAACAATATGATGAGAATACTGAAATGACATTGGAACCCCTTTCTATTACAGAACGTAATAATGGAGATGAACATATCATTTTAGGCACAAAGGTTAGCATAATAAATGGTTCACCTGCATATGCGAAATGCATGTTTATTTGGAGACGAGAAGAAAACAATTGGAAGTTACTTAGAGAATTCATTGAGATAGAGAAATAACATACAAGTTACTCCCTGCGCATCAATTTACGTTATTCTTAATCACACACCTACGACATAACCATTACATAGAACGATTCGTAGCTCCATATAAGCCTCTTTTCGTAAACTATTGTTATCATTACCATAAACAGTCGTCTTTATTGTTAGTCTTCGTTGTACAAAGGAAAAGCTGTCACGAACTCTTGTTGTACGAAAAACAACAATCAATGCGAAAACAGCCTTTAAAGAAAAAAATCGGGGCTGTTTCTTGTCGTTTTTGCATAGATAGTTAACTAGAAATTAACTTAACTTCACTAAATTGTTACTTAGTGTATCGTACTTTGCAGTCATCTATGCTACTATTACGATTAATAACCAGTATTAGTACATATAACCAATTATTACTATAGATTTTTTTTTCATTTCCACCCATACTTACAACTATATTACTGGGGTTTTATGAGGTGCTTTATATATGAAACATTTACGTAACTTTTTCTATTTTGGTTTTGAACAGGCACGGTCCTGCGTCTTTCCCGTTATTATTTTTCTTTCCCTTGCACTTACAAAATTTATTGAAATTCCCTTTATTGCTCGATATGACCTTATACTGCTCATTTGCGTAATAACTCAAATTTTATTAGTAATATTTAAGTATGAAACTGCAGATGAAGTTAAAGTTATTTTTGTTTTCCATTTAATTGGACTTGCTCTTGAGTTATATATGGTTCATATGGGATCATGGTCTTACCCTGAGAACGCAGTTACAAAAATATACGGTGTTCCTCTGTATAGCGGGTTTATGTATGCAAGTGTAGCTAGTTATATGTGTCAGGCATGGAGAAGATTTGATTTAAAATTGAACAGTTGGCCTCCTTCATGGATTGTAATCATTTTAGGAGCTGCAATCTATTTTAATTTTTACACACATCACTTCATCTTTGATGTTCGCTGGGTATTAAAGCTTACAATTCTCTTTGTTTTCCTTAAAACATTCGTATCCTTTACGGTTAACAAAACAATTTATCAAATGCCTCTAGCACTTTCTTTTATCCTAATAGGATTTTTTATTTGGATTGCAGAGAATATCGCTACCTTTTTTGGTGCATGGGCGTATCCGAATCAAGAACAGACATGGGAGATTGTGCATATTGGAAAAATCAGCTCTTGGCTCCTACTTGTTATTGTCAGCTTCATGATAGTTGCTGAGCTTAAACATGTAAAAAACAACAGGAAGCCGTCAAGTGAAATATCCATTTAAAGAGAAGAAAACTCCACTTGGAGTTTCCTTCTCTTTTTTTAATAACTTGTCTCCATTTTAACAGCCACATCATATACCTGAATGTTTATGTAATTTTCAATATTGCTGCTGTGTGTCACTATACCTTTTTAACAAATTCTGATTTTAACTTCATAGCCCCAAGGCCATCAATTTTACAATCAATATCATGATCTCCTTCAACTAGACGAATGTTCTTTACTTTGGTCCCCATCTTTACGACTAATGAGCTACCTTTAACTTTAAGGTCTTTAATGACTGTTATAGAATCACCGTTTTTCAAGACATTCCCATTCGAATCTTTAATCACCTTCTGATCTTCATTATTTTCGACGTCTCCCTCAGAACTCCACTCATGAGCACATTCTGGGCACACTAGTAGAATCCCATCTTCGTACGTATATGGTGAATTACATTTCGGACAATTTGGCAAGCTCATTTATTTTCCTCCATCCATTCCTATAAGTTGAACGATAGAAACTATATTATCATTTCTTATCGATCGCGTTAACATTGTATTACATTTACTAAGGCTTTTTTAACTTTGTTGATATTGTAATTTAAAATAGGCAGTATGATGAGTTTTATGAGCGCACATAGATTTTAAAAATAGAAAAAATGCCACGAACGTTAATCAAAATCGTATTTAGCTCAATTTACGACAAACAACAATTAATGCGAAAACATCGATTGCTAAGGCTTTTTTAACTTTGTGGCTATTGTTATTAAAAATGGGCAGTATGATGAATTTTATGAGCGCACATAGATTTTAAAAATAGAAAAAATGCCACGAACGTTAATTATAATCGTATTTATCTCTATTACGACAAGCAACAATTATTGCGAAAACAACGATTTCTAAGGCTTTTTTAACTTTGTTGCTATTGTTATTAATAATGAGAAGTACGATGAGTTTTATGAGGGCACATAGACTTTAAAAATAGAAAAAATGCCACGAACGTTAATTATAATCGTATTTAGCTCTATTACGACAAGCAACAATTATTGCGAAAACAACTATTTCTAAGGCTTTTTTAACTTTGTTGCTATTGTTATCAAATTAATACCATTTAGAAAAAAGCCTTTACAAAAATGTAGAATTCTCCCCTTTCACAACCCAAATAATAACAATTACGAAAAACAAACTAACTTCTAATATTTGTTTTTCATTTTAAATATAGATGTAATTGTAAAATTCATTAATATATTATAGAATATTCAGAATAATAAATTATTAATAAGGAGCTGATTCGAAATGGAGAATATATTTAACCTACAGGAGCTGATGAATAAATTCAAAGGCTCAGAACACTCATATAATGAGTTTTTTAATACCTCTTCAATGAGTGTAGGTATATATGAGCTAAAAGCTGGTGAGATTGATACTCAACAACCACATACAGAGGATGAGCTTTATTTTATCATAAGTGGTGAATCACAAATGTTCGTCGGTGAGAATCACTTTACAGTTAAGGACGGATCTTTTGTATTTGTAGAGAAAAATGTGAAACATCAATTTTATGACATAAAAAAAGACCTTACCGTCATCGTAATTTTTTCACCAGCAGAGTACACTCTTGCAAAATGATAACATTGCATAACATAACCATTTTTCAAATAGATAAGTTATAACTCCCTTCTCTTGACAAACATACCAATTAGTTTGTAAATTCAATATGAAATGTAAAATGTAAGCTTTTAATTTTGTAGATCAACATCAATCATGTTATTCTCGAGTATAGTAATAAACATTCAGATCATCTAGTCCAAAGAGAAGAGGGTCATCATGAATAAGGAAGAAAACTTAACAATGTCAAAGCGTACATTATCGGAAATTTTAGCGCAAACTGTTAAGACTGGGATCATTAAATCCAATCTGTTTCCTATGTTTGCTGGGTTGACATTGGCTTTATATACGTATCAATTGAATCTCATTGAGAAAATACCTGAAATAATTTATGCTACCATCGGTTCTATTTTAGTAATGGGTGCAGCTGGAGCTTTTAATAACTTGTATGACAGAGATATTGATTCAATAATGGAAAGAACAAAAAACAGACCCACTGTGACAGGAGAAATACAGCCTAAGACCGTTCTATGGCTAGGTAGCTTCATGTCCATCATTGGAATAATAATATTATCATTAGCGACTCCTTTAGCAGCACTTCTCGGGTTTTTGGGCTTGTTTTTTTATGTTGTCCCTTATACGATGTGGAGCAAAAGAAGAACAATTTACAATACAGAAATTGGAAGTATTTCTGGAGCAATGCCTCCACTTATAGGTTGGGCTGCTATTTATCCAGATGTTACACACCCTGCCATTCTCGGTCTTTTTGTCATTACAGTTATTTGGCAAATGCCTCACTTCTATGCTATTGCTATTCGGAAACACAGTGAATATCAAGCTGCAAATGTTCCAATGCTTCCAGTAATCAAAGGAGTTAAAAGAACATATATACAAACAAATGTCTACTTAGTTGTATTAATTTTAATTAGTTTTCTTTTCGTATCTTTAAGCACCGGGTTAATGCTCGTGGCACTTCTGTTAAGTATTTCATGGCTTGTTTTAAGTATTTATGGTTATAAAAGAATGGATTCGGAAAAATGGGCAAAGTCAATGTTTATATTTTCTCTTTTCCATATGACTATCTTATTTTCAACTGTAATCATCTATTCTCTCATGGGAATTTTGTTTGACTTGTAAAACATATATTGAAGATGGCATTAGTAACTTTCAAAGAAATTTACATTCCCAGTTCCAATATAAAAACAGCTAATCTTTATGCAGATAGTGGTTATGTATCAGCGTCGACATTTTGGCACTCTTACCATTTTTATGGAGATACTGATTTTAGACCTACTGCCACAAAGTTTAGCTGTTTTCCACCCTTACAAATAACAACATTTTCCATTATCACATAACTACCTTAACAAAAGGTGTAAATGAGAACAGCTTAATTTTAGAGATTTAGTTGACTCCAGCTGATGAATCCCATATCCCTTGTATCTTTCGTATTTGAACAATTTGGCCAATATGATATGCATTATGAGTATTAAAGTTAGCAATCATTGAAGACCATGATGTACCATACTCAATATGCGCTATGCTATAAAGTTTATCTTGATCACTTTCTTTCACGACAGCTATCCATTCAGACATAATGTTACAAAGATGAGATACGGCAGTTACCCATTCTTCGTTAGAATCATTCACCTTAGACAAATCAAACGTATCATCATTAACGACTTTACCTTGAGGTAGTGGACCTCCCTTAAAAAACTTCAAATATCGCTCATTCCAAAAAGTTAAATGGTTAACTATTTCCCATATGGAGTTGCTGTCCCCTTCTTTCCACATAGCCTGATCCGCTGAAACCCCTTCAAGGGCAACAGTAAGTGGTACAAACCAATTCTTTTGCTCATGACAAGTTATCATTTGTTCTAATAAAACTTCTTTTTGATCCAATTTAATCGTAGCCTCCTTTAAAGGACTATTTGATAATACATTTTATTATCCCCAAGCAGATTTCATGTTTATCATAGACACTTTTATTAAGGGTCGTTTCGTAAAATTTGTTGTTTGAGTTTTATGAAACCTCAACAATTGTAAAAATAGAAAAGAAACGCTAGATGTACGTTCATATATCTAAGAACGAAAAGCAATAAACAAGCGAAAACAGCCTTTGTAACCGGACTCTTAAATTCAGAAAGTTGACAAGGTATCTCGAAAGATAGTTTATAAGTATGGAAAGAAACAACTGTATGTAAAACAGCGCTCCTTAAAAGTACTAAACACGTAAATTAGAAGTTACGGATATTTGTATATGTGTAATTACGAAGAGAATGTATTAAACAAGTTAGTTTTGATGTTCATGTTAATTAAACATGCAAAAAAATATAACTAAACTACCTAATATATCATTATTAATCTCTTTAATGATTGCTATTATACCAACTAGGAATCTCTCTTTTGAAATCGTCCCATTCATCTAGCGTTCTAAGTGTATGGCGCATAAATTTATCCTTTTGATCTAAAGCAACCTGATGTCCCCATACTTCAGCAGAAATAATATGTATCGCTGCATATAAACGATGAAGTTGCCAAAATAATGTTGGCACACCATCCTGATGATAGCCATCGATGATACCACGAGCGTATGCTTGACTAATAGGTGTTGTGAAATACTCCATTTTATAAAATTCATGATAAGGGTCAGCAATAGTGATTTTCTGCAAATCAATCATACCAACAAGCTTTTTGTGCTTAACGATTATATTTGCAGGATGTAAATCGTAATGTTGAATAGCAACAGGGCGATTAGCCATTAATACTAGATTGTCCTTAATAAAGTCCAGAACTGAAAGGTGTCTTGACGAACTTTGAAAAATCTCTTTATATTGTGGTGAAAGTCGTTCAACACGTTTTGTCCAAAGCTCTTCCCAACATACTGAAGACTCAGCAATAGGTACAGCATGTAATTTAGTAAGCAGCTCCCCCACTTCCTTACCAAGTTCATACTGCTCATCTTCTGATAACTTATCCATCATCAATTCTGCATTTTTACCTTTTACATAATCAACAATCATATAAGGTATTTCTTCCCATACACCTAAATCATATACATTTGGAACCTGACAACCAGACTCATATGCTTGCTCGATTAAATTAGCTTGCCAAGTCAAAGTTTCTATATTGCTCTTAGGATAGAATCTCAATAAATAACATTCATCAATTTTCCATTTTTCATCTTCAGAAAAGCCTTCATGAATTAATTTTGCATTTTTAGCATCCTTTAGAAATGGAATCGTATTAAACATCAACTGATTCTCCCCCTTACTAATGTAAACTCCTCATCTAACATACATATTTTTCCACATAAATCCTATTATAACAAAACAACACTCTTCAAGCATTAGTTGAAGAGTGTTAGTAATATCTTATTTCTTATTTCTTTTTTATTTCTTCCATCAACAGTTTGTTGACCATTGGTGGATTCGCTTGACCTTTTGTTTTTTTCATAATTTGTCCAACTAAGAAGCCAATGGCTTTTTCTTTTCCGCTTTTGAAGTCCTCAACTGATTGTGGATTTGCATCAAGCACTTCAACAACAATAGGAGTAAGCTGGGCTGGATCAGAGATTTGAACGAGGCCCTTTTCTTTAACGATTTTCTCAGCGTCTCCACCCTTTTCGATAAGCTCTTTAACGACTTTTTTAGCAATTTTAGATGAAATTGTACCGTTTTCTATTAGTTTGATCATGCTTGCTAACCCTTCAGGGGAAATAGCTATATCAGTGATTTCTTGCTGATTAGCATTTAAATAGGCGGATATTTCACCCATCATCCAGTTTGAAGCAAGCTTAGCGTCCGAGCCGTGGTTAACGGTAGCTTCGAAAAAGTCAGACATTTCCTTAGTTAGCGTAAGTACTTGTGCATCATAGGCAGGTAACCCAAGTTCTTCTACATATCTTTTTTGCCTTTGATCTGGGAGCTCTGGAATTTCAGAACGTACGCGTTCCTTCCATTCGTCATCAATATGTAAAGCAACTAAATCTGGTTCAGGAAAATAACGATAGTCATCAGAACCTTCTTTGACGCGCATGAGCAACGTCTTTTTACTTGTTTCATCATATCTACGTGTTTCTTGCTCAATAATTCCACCAGAACGTAACACTGCTTCTTGGCGTCTTTCTTCAAATTCAAGACCCTTTTGAACAAAAGCAAATGAGTTTAAGTTTTTCAGTTCTGTCTTCGTACCAAATTCTTTCTGCCCAATTGGTCTCAAAGAAATATTAGCATCACAGCGCAGTGAGCCTTCTTCCATTTTACAATCTGACACTCCAGTAAATTGAATAATGGATTTTAGTTTTTCTAAATATGCATATGCTTCCTCAGGTGTACGAATATCTGGTTCTGAAACAATCTCTACAAGTGGCGTTCCTTGACGGTTGAAATCAACTAATGAATAGCCGCCCCCAGAGTGTGTTAATTTTCCTGCATCTTCTTCTAAATGCAAGCGGGTAATGCCAATTTTTTTCTTTTGACCGTTTACTTCTATTTCAATCCAACCGTTTTCTCCTATTGGTTTGTCAAATTGAGAGATTTGGTAAGCCTTTGGATTATCCGGATAAAAATAATTTTTACGGTCAAATTTAGTATGTGTTGCTACTTCACAATTTAGTGCCATGGCTGCCTTCATTCCAAATTCGACTGCCTGCTTATTCAACACAGGTAGCACACCCGGGTAACCAAGGTCAATTACACTCGTTTGCGTATTTGGGGGGGCACCAAAATCAGTCGGACTACTTGAAAAGATTTTTGATTTTGTCTTTAGTTCTACGTGGACTTCAAGCCCTATTACCGTTTCAAAGTTCATCTTCTTCTCACCCCTTACAATACTGGTTTTGCTTTATGATGGTCAGTTGCTTGTTCAAATGCATGTGCAACACGATAAATCGTTGCTTCATCAAAGTGTTTACCGATTATTTGTAAGCCTAGCGGAAGCCCGTTTGAGAGTCCACATGGAACTGAAATACCTGGTACTCCAGCAAGGTTCACTGGAATTGTGAGAATATCATTGGCATACATCGTTAATGGATCCTCAATATTTTCGCCTATTTTAAATGCTGGTGTTGGCGTTGTAGGGCCTATAATCACATCATATTTTTCAAACACATCTTCAAAATCTTTTTTAATTAATGTCCGAACTTGCTGCGCTTTTTTATAATATGCGTCATAATATCCTGAGCTTAGTGCAAACGTACCAAGCATGATACGTCGCTTAACTTCTTCGCCAAAGCCTTCGCTACGTGTTTGCTTGTACATGTCGATTAAGCTTTCAGCATTATCCGTTCTGTAACCATAACGCACCCCATCAAAGCGTGCAAGATTAGCCGAAGCCTCTGAAGACGAAAGTAAGTAATACGTAGCCAATGCGTATTTTGAATGTGGAAGTGAGACTTCTTCCCATGTAGCACCTAAGCCTTCAAGAACTTTTAGCGCTTCGAGAACTGACTTACGAACATCTTCAGATACACCTTCACCAATATATTCAGTTGGAACAGCAATTTTCAACCCTTTTACATCTCCAGTTAAGGAAGATATAAAATCAGGCACTTCAACGTCAGCTGAAGTAGTATCCATTTGATCATGCCCTGCAATTGCTTGTAATAAATAAGCGTTATCCTCAACAGTACGTGTAATTGGTCCGATCTGATCCAATGATGATGCGAAAGCTACTAAGCCAAAGCGAGACACCCTACCATATGTCGGTTTAAATCCAACAACTCCACAAAATGCTGCTGGCTGACGTATTGACCCTCCCGTATCAGAACCAAGTGAAAATAGTACTTCACCTGCTGCAACTGCAGTTGCTGAGCCACCACTTGAACCTCCAGGTACATGGTCAGTATTCCACGGGTTTCTTGTTACGTGAAAACCAGAATTCTCATTCGAAGATCCCATCGCAAATTCATCCATATTTAACTTACCAATTGTAACTGTTTCAGCATCATATAACTTTTTAACAACAGTAGCATCATAAATCGGATCAAAGTTTTCTAGGATTTTACTCGCGCATGTTGTACGAAGATTTTTTGTGACGATGTTATCCTTAAGTCCTATTGGAAGTCCGAATAAAAGGCCATATTCATCCTTATTCCCAATCGCTTCATCTAATTGTTTCGCATATGCACGTGCATTTTCTTCATTTAACGTTAAAAAGGAATTGACTTTATCTTCAACCTCGTTAATTCGTTTATACGACTCATCAACAAGATCTGTAACTGTAATATCTTTTTTGTGTAAAAGTTTATGTAATTCTGATACTTTATGATCAAATAATGACATGCCTCGCCCCTCCTTATTCTATAATTGATGGCACACGTACTTGTCCACCTTTGTGATCAGGCGCATTTTTTAACACCTCATCGATAGGTAAACCTTCTTTTGCAACATCTTCTCGTAAAACATTCGTCATGCTTAACACGTGAGAAGTTGGTTCAATATTTGTTGTATCAAGTTCATTTAACTCTTCAGCAAAAGAGATAATTGCATCAAGCTGATTCGTAAACTTCGCTGCTTCCTCTTCTGTAATCGCTAATCGTGCTAAGTTTGCTACGTGCTTCACTTGATCGACTGAAATCCTTGACATATAAAGTCACCTCCATTGGTTGTTCGACCGTTCACAATATACTGATAATATCAAATTTTAGCCCATTAAAGCAATAGAAGTATACAATTCCAGTCAAAATAATCACTTCACTCTACCTTAATTAATAAGAAAATTGTGCTATTGAGACTAATTTAGGACAGCAGCAACTAAATTTATGCAATTGATCTCCATTTAAATGAGCAAAGAAGCCACGAATGCTTCGTTTATTTGTTTATTTTAGTAGTAAAAGCAACAAATCAATGTCAAAGCAACCGTAAAAAACACGGAATCTCATCATATAGATTCCGTGCTCCGCTTAAAATTCTAGCCAGTTAGCTAAAAAATCACTATAATCCTTCTGAAAATAAGCATTAAAAAATGAAACAAATTTTGTAGTCGTAACATATTCGTATTGGAACTCCGAATAATATGCTGATAAAAACTTAACAGCTTCTTCATGCCCTCCGTTTGTTTGGAAGAACGCCCATAACTCAAGGGGCACTTTCCCGTATAGTGTTCCCGTATAACTATTAGTAAATTCATCTAAACTTAAATTAACTTTTTCTTCGGTTTCATTTAAAGTTGATACGCGTTTTGCAAATTCAAAACTAAAGTCTTCATCTTTTGTTTGCTCATAAAAATATACAGTCGTTGCAAATTCCGTCATTCCTTCATCTAACCATGCATCATGATATGGATCATTTGAAACAAGATAATAAAACCATTGATGTGCAATTTCGTGAATAATTGTATGCAATGATTGTTCACGTAGAGCATCAGACACTTCCACTACATTTGGATATTCCATCCCACCATCGTTACCAATCAAATCTAATTCTTCAAATGGATAATCACCAATGTTCTTTTCAAAATAATTAAAGCCTTTTTCAGCTTCTTTCATACCTTCTTGTAAGAGGTCATTAGCATCAACAGGTACAAATAAACGTAAATTTGTATCATTTACCTTAATGGAAGTTGTTAGCCATTCATTAGGCTCTAATATGCCTATATAGAAATCTTTTATTTTTTCTCCATGAAGCGTTCCAGAGGTAGAAGGTTTTGCTTTACCATCTGGTGCAGAGCTTACAACGAAGTATTCCTTTGGTAACTTATAAGAAATCGTGTAATTCCCGTATGGGGTATGATAAGATTCTCCTCTCGCCATATAATTCTCAATATTCCAGCCTTCTTGATAGTGAGCTATCATTGGATACCAATGTGCTAAATAATAATTGCCGTTTTTTTGAGAGAGGCGAAGGCCCTTTTCAGGTATTTCTAGTGTGTAGTCTATAGAAATCGTTGAAGTTAGTCCCGAGTTTATTTCTTCATTTAGTTGAATAAACAAATTATTATTATGTAAGTCATACGTAGCCTCTTGTCCATTTTGATCCACTGACAAGATTGACACTTCCGCTTTGCCCTCTATGAATTCTGGTTTATTTTCTTCGATAAAGGCATTAGGAACTAAATAAAAGGCTACATCGTGCCAAACATCATCTGAAAGATTTTCCACATCAATTGTTGATGATATATGAAAAACACCTTGATCATCTAAAGTTAACGAAATGTCGTAATCAGCTGAAGCTCCCGGCAAAGGTGCAAGAACATTATATGTTGGCTCCTCAATTTCTTCAACCTGCTCATTTTGATTGTCAACTTCTTCTACTTGCTCATCTTGGGTGTCAGCTTCTTCTACTATCTCGCTTTCTATGTTATTTTCATCCATAGGTTCGTCGTTATTCATTGTTGTCTCTGCTGTTTCTCGAACATATAAAAATGCTCCTATTGCTATAACTATAATAATTACTATAAAAATAGGTACTAAACTGGTTAATTTTCTTTTTGTCATGTTTATCCCCTTCCTAATTTATATACAATTCGACACATAATTGTAAAATCCTTCAAATTCTATAAAGTGCATGAAAAAAGAACTTAGATGATTTCTAAGTTCTAAGAAAAATGAATCTCTTTTACACTTGCTATTTTTGCAAACCATTGTAATACGCCATTGTGATGATCAATAATTTGTTGAGCTGTTAAACCATTCGATCCCCAAGTACTATGCCCATCAGAAACTAACGTAATATCAAACCCCATACTAAAAGCTCGTCGACAAGTTGTGTCTACACAAATATCGGATTGGATTCCTGCAATAACAAGATGATTTATTTTATTTTCCGCTAGTTTTTCAGCTAAGCTTGTATGAAAGAATGAATCTGGTGTAGTTTTTTGAATGATTTCATCAGTAGCCATCGGCTTAATTGCTGAATGGATTTCCCAACCATGTGTTCCTAATTCCAACGGATGTCCTTCACGTCCATTATGTTGAATGTAAATGATCGGTACAGATTTCGATCTTGCTCGTAAAATTAGTTGTTTCAATGTATTTAATAGATATGAGGCTTTGTAAACTGGGTCTTTTTGAGAAAACATACCATTTTGTACATCAATGATAAGTAAGGCTGAGTTGTTCATTTTTTATCCTCCATTTTTTTTGATCTAGACAACGTTAAAGTATTTTCTTCACAAAACATTAGATCAAGACTTTGTTTACTTGCCTCAATTAACTTTCTATCATTGTGATCATAACCGTACATAAGAAGTATGATTGTCGTAAATACAGCTTTAAATTTTGCTAACAATAAAGTTTCTTCATCAACTTTTCCATAATGGCTAAAAAATACGCTCCTGCCTTCAGGAGGTAAAAAGCTATATACAATACTTAAATCAACAGCAGGGTGTCCGATATGAACGTCACCCCAATCAATGAACCCTGAAACTGTGTTGTTCTCATTTACTAGTATATTACGAATATGAATATCACCATGTACAAGTGTGCTTTTTTGCTCTACATCAATATGATCAACTTGCTCTATGTATGACATTAATGATGAGACTTGATCATATAATTGTAGCGTTTTTATTTGCTCAATATATTTTTCTGCAACCCGCTTTCTTTTCCTAATATCTAATCGTTTTAGTTCATCAAACGGTACACCTAACAATCTAGCTTTTTCTTCAGGAAAGTCATGGAGAGAGCGGAGAAAAGTTGCTAGTATTTTTGCAGAGTTCATTCTCTCAAGCTTTGACAATGTATTTGGCGGTGTACCTTCAACACGATAATACCCAGTAAAAGGCCACGGATACTTTCCAGTAACACTTTTTCCAAAGAAAATAGGATGTGATATCGCTTGTGGAAGAACTGACGATAAAATAGGAAGTAAGCTATTTTCAGTATTTAATAAATCAACTGCGATTGTTCTTCGTGGAAATCGAAAGACATACTTTTCATTAACAAGATAAACAGTATTATCAAAACCTTTACCCATTAATGAAACCGTAACAGGATACAGATCCGGAAACTGTGTTTCAATTAAATCCTTTGCAAGCTTAGGTGACACTACTTGCTCAGCATCCCACGGATTGGTCATACGTTACACCTCCAAGTTAATATCAATATTTCACACAAGATTGGTAATTTCTATATAAAACAGTTTTAATCAAACGTTTGTTTAAATATTTGTTAACTTTTCAAGTTCTCAAGTACAAGTACTTCAGTTCCTAACGTGACAAACGACATGCTATGAAAGAATCATTGAAATATCACATTATTTCGTGTATAAACAATACACAGGCATTAAACATCATAGATAAATCAACATGGAGGAATCGAATGCAATATCATACTCATCTAGCATTTTCAGGAATGGTAGGGTTATCAATGATGGAATGGGCTCAAGTTCCTGACCCAACATCATATTTTATTGGGCTAGCCATTGGCGCTCTCCTACCAGACATCGACCATCCAAAAAGCAAAATAAGTAACAAAGTTCCGATCCTACCATCAATTATTTCAAGGTTCTTTACTCATAGAACATTTTTTCATAGTCTACTCTTTGTAGGAATATTAACTTTTTTATATGGCTTATTACCTACTTCACTCGTGACAGGAATCATATTTGGAACAGCTTCACATATCTTAGGCGATATGCTTACACCAGCTGGGGTAAAGCTTTTCTATCCATTTGGACGTTATATTCGTTTACCAATAACTTTTAAAACAGGAGGCAGCATCGAACAAATTTGTTTCTTTACGTTTATTTTTATCTCGTACAAGCTTATATCCTAAATTATACTTTTTCCCACTACAGGAATCACATCTATATGTGGTTTTTGAACATTAGAATATAGCATAGTTTGAAAATCGGTGAATGAGGTGGAAACTCTACTTCACCTCATTGAAAGATCTCACCTCTTGAAGTGATAAACTTAATTAAAATAAACAGGAAAAACCAAATTAATGATCACTCAATAACAACATATAGCCTTTGCATTTGCCCACCATCTATATTCACTTTACTCATCTGCTTTCACCTAAGAAGGATACAAACTTTTGCTAAAACAGTCTTATGTTTTTGAACTATGAATATAATATTCTACAAAGAATCCATTCTTATAGCTTTACATTTTATTATGTAAATTGTATAGGGGGATAAGTAATATGTGGTGGATTTTATTAATTATTTTTATCATTTTAGTATTACTAGTTATTGTCAACTTGTCCTTAAGGGACAATAATAAAGATGATAAACCTCACCGTTTTCCCAGTGATTATGATGGTGGTGGAGGTGGTATCTAAATATACCTTTAACGATTTGAGCTTAGTAATAACAAGTAAAGGCTATTTTCATAATTTTCACTCAAAAGTTAGCAACTAATGTGTATTAGAGACTTTAAATGTGAAAAGATCCCCCTAAAATGTATTTTACCTTTATTACGAAAAGCAACAATTAATTCGAAATCAACCAAAGTAAAAGAAAAGAGCTAGTTACCTACTTTCATTAAATTTTACCAATCTTCAAATCGTATAAAAATAATAACGATTTCTTTCTCTTTTGAAATAGTTTTACTCATATGGTCTCTGAGCTGTTATGTTATCTTCTGCTGTTTCAAGTACTCCCTTTGCTCCAGTATCTTCAGCAAAGGTTATCGCTCTCTTTAGTAATTTTTCGCCAATCCCTTTACCTCTCGCAGCTTCTTTCACATACAAATCATTCAACACCCATGTCTTCCTCATATTTATAGAGGGAAATGAGGGAAATGAGGGAAATGAGGGATATAACTGAACAAAACCAAGAGGATCTTCTCCATTAAAAGTAATAAATATGACTGATTCTTAATTAATCAACCTTTCTCGTAAAAACTTTCTTGCACCACCAACATCAGACTTTTGCTCACAGAATACCCGATACAAATCAAATAATTCCATTAACACTTAAAGCTCACTTACTGTTGCCTTAAGAATCTTCCTAAACCATAATCCTCCATTTTCCTTCAATGGTTTTACTTTACCATTTATTGACAATAAAATGATAGTAATTCTATTAAACATCTATAGTTCATTTCATTCCCTTTAATTAAACGCTATTCATATACTTTGTTTTTATTTTACATAAATACGGCAGCAATCGTTTTATTTGTCATTGTTGTCCAATATTTAAAATGATTTAATCTCTTGTTGTAACCATGTGTTTAAACATTAATACGAAAAACATCCTTCAACTACTACTTGAAATATAGAATGACGTTATTCAACTATCAGTTGATGTACACTAAATAATTAAACGGATACAATTAAAGCATCAAAAATCAAAGAGGTGATAGTTTTGTTTGACATGAATAAGGTTGGTAGAAAAATTGCACAATTTAGAAAGTCAAAAAGAATTACACAGATGGAGTTAGCAGATAAACTGGGAGTTAGCTTTCAAGCAATTAGTAATTGGGAATGCGGTAAAACGATGCCTGATATTTCTAAACTCCCTGAACTTGCTCAAATTTTTGATGTGACAATTGATGAGATCCTTAACAACGGAGACGGAACACAATTAATAAAAAATATAATAGAGGATAATACAGCTGAATATTTAGAACAAAATGATGTTTCTGTAGAAGAATTTTCAAATGTCGCTCCCTTAATACAAACAGATAAGGCTGATGAGGTTTTTCATACCATTAAAGGTAAGCTTTCAAATAAAGAGTTATCTTCTATTGCCCCTTTTGTTAGTCAAGACGTTATTGATGATTGTGCTAAAAAAGAGTTTGAAATCAATGGTATTAACAGTCTTACAGCTATTGCCCCTTTTGTTAGTCAAGACGTTATTGATGATTGTGCTAAAAAAGAATTTGAGGTCAATGGTATTAACGGTCTTACAGCTATTGCGCCTTTTATTAATCAAGACGTTATTAATGATTGTGCTAAAAAAGAGTATGAGGTCAATGGTATTAACGGTCTTACAGCTATTGCGCCTTTTATTAACCAAGACGTTATTGATGATTGTGCTAAAAAAGAATTTGAGGTCAATGGTATTAACGGTCTTACATCTATTGCGCCTTTTATTAATCAAGACGTTATTGATGATTGTGCTAAAAAAGAATTTGAGGTCAATGGTATTAACGGTCTTACATCTATTGCGCCTTTTATTAATCAAGACGTTATTGATGATTGTGCTAAAAAAGAATTTGAGGTCAATGGTATTAACGGTCTTACATCTATTGCGCCTTTTATTAACCAAGACGTTATTGATGATTGTGCTAAAAAAGAATTTGAGGTCAATGGTATCAAAGGTCTTGCAGCTATTGCCCCTTTTATTACTCAAGATGTAATTGTTGATTATGCAAAAAAAGAGTTTGAGGTCAATGGTATTAACGGTCTTACAGCTATTGCTTCTTTTATTACTCAAGACGTTATTAATGATTGTGCTAAAAAAGAGTTTCATAGTAATGGAATTAAAGCTTTAACATCAATCGCACCTTTTTTAAGTAGTGATACGTTAAGTGACATCGCAAAATACAGCTATAATGAAAATGGTATAAGCTCATTAACCTCTATATGCCCTTTTATTGACAAGAAGTTGATCAACGAACTCGCTTTAGATGCTGTTTCAACGAAAGGAATTTCAGAGATATTACCGATTATTGCTTTTGTAGATCAAGATCTGATTAATGATTATGTTAAAAAAGGCATGGAGCTATGAGTTAGAAAAACTGTTTGATGTAAGAAGATCGTTTAATTACTATAACCTATAAACGAGTAGAGGGAAAATAAGGACATTATTTTCGCCCCTCTCACAACACCGTACGTGAGTCTGTCTAACAATTATG
>NZ_JAEUFG010000024.1 GCF_018588585.1 Bacillus sp. SM2101 | reverse complement strand
AAATTAAGCAATATATGATTTATTACAATAAATACAGATATCAATGGAATTTAAAGAAGATGACCCCTGTTCAATACAGAGATCACCTTCTTAATGTAGCCTAGGCTTTTTTTAAAATGTCCTTTACAAAGGGTACACTTTATATATCCGATGAGTCTTACCTTTTTGAAAGAGTTTTATATAACTTTATTCGCTAAAAAAATCTCCCTAATCTTTTCAACATTATTTGCAATGTAAGTAGGTTTAACAATACTCAGTTCTTCAAATGAGCCGTAACCATATGTGACGCCTATGGAATCAATTCCAGTATTATTCGCGCCGATTATATCATGCTTACGGTCACCAATCATAATAAAATCATTCAGCTCATTTTCGTTGTACTCATCTAAAACGTGCTGAATAATTTCTGTTTTTGATGCCCTTGATCCATCAAGATTGCTACCAACTACAAGGTCGAAAAACTGTTCTATATGGAAGTAGTTGAGTATCTTTTCTGCAAATACTGTCGGCTTTGAGGTTGCTACAACTAACTTATAATTTTGTTCCTTAAGTTGACTTAACAGGCTAGGAACATTTGGATATAGGACATTCTCAAACATCCCCTTGTCCTTGAACCTCTCTCTATATAATTCAATTGCTCGTTCAATTTTCTCCTCATCAAAATGATAATAATCTGCAAAAGAAACTTGTAAAGGTGGACCAATAAAGCATTCAAGCTTATCGAGATCATTCTCAACAATATTCATGTTCTTCAATGCATATTGAACTGATTTGGTTATGCCTATTTTAGGATCTGAAAGTGTTCCATCTAAATCAAAAAGAATTACTTTGTAATTACCCATGTTCAAGTCCTTTCTTAGTACACTGTATTTGTTCTATTCAGCTAACGTTATGAGATTCCTAGCTCTTTACTTAATAATTGCTGGTTTTCCTTATGGAAATCTTTCATCATTCTAGGAAAGCGATATTTCTCTATCATTTTTTCAATTTGTTCCTTGTTGTTTTCCTGGAGCAACGCTCTAAGCTGTTTTATGTACGTCATTGATTCTAGTTTTCTTTGTTTGATAATCGACTTATCTTCAGTTACAGACCCATGCCCTGGAATCATTAATTTGATATCGTGCTGCTCTAAAATTCCGTCTACTTTATTTAGCGTGAGTTCATACGCTTTACTGCTATGGTATATGAGAGGGAATTCGCAATTTGAAAGATAATCACCTGCTAGAAAAATGCCTAGAGGTTCAATAACTGTGAATATTCCACAATCAGTATGACCTTGCGCTTTATAAAAAGTAAGTGTTGTACCTTCTATAGGCAATTGCTCTCCATCCACTTGAATGACGTGGTTAACTTTCGGATAAGTAATTTCATACCCTCTCTCAATGTAGTTCCTATCATCGAAAGAATAGATTTGTTCAAGAATACGTACCTTTTCCTTATGGTCTTTGTTTACTAGCTCAAAACTAGCAATGATCGTTGCATCAGGAAAAGCCCCATATCCGATAATATGGTCCCAGTCCGAGTGAGTAAATAATAGATATAACTTTCGATCGCCTTGATTTCGATAAACATATTCTTTTATTTGTTCTACCTCAGCTGGTAACCATGTCGGGTCAACAACTAATACAAATTCTGGAAGTTCAATAACTGTTGATGTCGTTTGAAATAATGCACTTTGAAACACTGTAACATATTGATTTTTATATATTATCATCTAACTCCCCCTCGTTAATCTATCTTCCCATACGTTTATCTGATAGTCATTGTTTTAAACGAACACTCAAATTGATTTGTACATCGCTCTTAATACAATATAATTAAGGCTCCTTTTGTAAACTTTGTTGTATTGAGACTAACTTAGGACAGCAGCAAATAAACTTTGACTATATGTTTAATGAGAATGACTTGATTTGTACGTACTTATTTCTTAGGACTAAAAGCAACAATCGATGCGAAAACAGTCTAAAATTAAGGAGAAAATACTCTATTAATAAACCTCTATGCTTGTAAGCTAGTACCAAAACAAATTCAACAATTCCAATCTCTTACTATTATAAGGTTATCCTCTGACGGTTAATAGTACCTTTCCTATATTCTCTCTTGATTCAATATATTCATGGGCTTTCCTTACTTCTTGTAAAGGAAACTCTTTGCCAATTTTCATCGTTAATTGTTTGTTTGATAAATATCTTATGATTTGCTTAGCTGCTTGTTCTAACAACTGAGGCCTTTCCTTTCGTGTGGTACCTAAACTGAACCCTAGTACAGATCTACAACTTGAGTGAAGCTCACTTGTTTGAAAATGTCCTACTTCACCACTGGAATTTCCAAATTGGATCAGCCTGCCATACTTCGCTAAGCATGCTAAACTTTGTTCAGTAATCCGACCAGCGATAGAATCTAAAACAATATCTACACCTGTCCCATTCGTAAGCTCTTTTACTTTGTTAGAAAACCCATCATATAACATGACCTCATCAGCCCCAGCTTCTCTCACAACTGAAAATTTAGCCTCATTGCTAACCGTACCAATCACTTTGCCTGCACCTAGTAACTTTGCCAATTGAATAGCAGTTGTCCCTACTCCTCCCGCGGCCGCATGTATAAGGACCGTCTCCTCTTTTCGAACCCTAGCAATATCATGAAGTAGCTTATACGCTAAGATTGAAACTGTTGGGCAAGCTGCAGCTGTTGAAAAATCAATATCTTCATGAAGAACAAAGGTTAATGATTCTTTAGCCACCACGTAATCAGCATAGGAGCCATTTGAAGGAAACGCGATCACCCTTTGGCCAACAAATATCCTCTCAACTTCATCCCCAACAGCTTCCACCGTTCCTGCTACATCCAAGCCGATCGATAATGGAAAGCTTCCATGACCTTTGTTCCCTTTTCTTTTTTTTATGTCTGCAAAATTAACACTCGTTTTCTCTACGCGAATTAATACTTCATGTGGACCTGCGACAGGAATTTCAACGTCTGTTAATTCAAGTACTTCAGGACCACCAAATTGATTAATAACAATACTCCTCATTTCTATCCACCTCTATAATGAACTTCCATAGAATACCACATCAATTATTTTATCTTACACTATAAAAAATCTATAATAGCAATATGTTATTACAGCGAATAAGAATTAATTATTATACGTTCTTTTATGAAAAAAAAGAGACAGGGTATATATTGTGGGAGTCTGAACCGGTTTTCAGGGTGGTTTCCTCGTTCTTTGCTATCTTCATTAGGTGTGTATTCAAGCACTAATGAATTCTTCACTAACTATTGTAGGGGATGCTCCAAAGTGGTTTGTCGATATGCACCGCGATGATGGACTTTAACCATGTAGATATGCTATATCTGGCATAAAAAAAAAGAGACACAAAAGTGCCTCTACTTCGCCAATAAAATTTCATCTAACACCTTTTGAACTGCATAACCTTCCTTAAAAGATACGAGCTTAGCTGAATCGCCTTTGATCGCCTTCACCAGTTCGTCCACTACGTTTTCTTTGTCAACACTATCAACTGGAATGATACTTCCATTGTCATTAGCTCTAGTTTGTGAAAGGATTCCCCAATTTTCAATTTCCAATGTTCCTTGGTCTCCGAAAACTTTTAGAGAAAGATGCTCCTGTTGACCAATACCTGCTAACCCGTTAAATAGAACGGGAATTCCACCTGAAAGCTTCATAGAGCTGATAAAGCTTGTTTCACACAAGTCTTCATTTTCAGGATATTCAACACTTGATCGAACAATGCTCATTTCCCCGAAAACGTCGTGTATGATTTGAATAAAATGAGGAGCAACTTCTCGAATAAATCCCCCTTGTTCCCTGCTAGAAATCCATTCGTTTTGCTGCCATTTGCGAGGCCACTCCGTAAAGTGCAAGTTAAGCTCAATTTTTTTTACTGACCCGAGCTCACCATCCATGATCTTATTTTTGAATACTTGGAATGCCTGACTATATACCATTGGAAAATTCATGGCATGCACAATATTAGCTTTTTCAGCCTCTTCTACCATTTCCAATGCTTCTTCAGTAGAATTTGCAAGCGGCTTTTCGCATAGCAGGTGTCGGCCGTTTCTTATTACATCTATTGCTATTTTATGATGGAATTTAGGAGGAACCCCCACATAAATTAACTGAATACTTTCATCCTTAAGCATATCTAAATGATCCAAGTATAGAGATACATTTGGCAATTCATCCTTAAATTTGTTTAAACTATCTGCGTTTCGATCACAAAGTGCCGCAATATCGATTTCATTATGCTGTTGAAATTGTCGTAACACTCTTTCACCGATCGCTCCCATGCCAATTAAACCTACTTTTATTTTTTCACTCAAAACCGTCACCTTCTGTCTCGTTGTTTTATTAGGGCTTTTTCGTTAACTTTGCTGCTATTTAGTAAGGCTTTCGTTTCGGAAGCTTTGTTGCTATTGTTCCTAAATTTGAAGGTAAAGATGTTGTTTAACGGAACAGTTATCGTTTTAAAAAAGAAAAGATGCCACGAAAGCTAGTTGTATTCATGTTTAATTTTTGTACGAAAAACAACAACTTATGCGAAGACAGCCTTTAGCTAAAAGATACGAAAGGGCAGAAGATTTCTGCCCCTTGATGCTCACTTACCACAGCACGGGCGGTGAGCATCCATAACACCTTCCTCACTTTTCCCGTGGTTTCAAACACATTGGAGGTTAACCTCTTACATTTCGAATAAAGCTTTCTATTTTTGATACATCTGTTATGTTCTGATTACACTCTTCACTGTTCATACACATATAGTTTCCATAAGATTTATAATAATCAGGTGAAGCATTTTTAGGTTTTGTTTTAGATATTGCTGAAACGAACACAACCTTACTGAATCCTTTACATAACGAGCATATATTCTTTTTGTTCGTTATAGTAAAGTTACCTTCTATACCCATTAGTTCATTGTCTAGTTCATAAACGATAAACAGTTTATTTTTTGATATATCAAGCCAACCTAGATAGGTCAAGAATTGAAAATCTATACTTGCTAAATCAGGTAGCTTAAGTTTTTTATTTTTTGAGAATAGTTTTGTTAATTGTTTTTTAGTCACTTGTGGAAATTCTAACAGCAATGGCTCTAATGAATTTATATACTGTTGAAACTCCTCAGCTGTTTCTAAATCAGTCATTTTCCTTAACATTTGATCTTGTGAATCCGTCGTATGAGAAATAGCATCAAGAACTTTAGATAGCGCACTATATTTTGCTACTTCCATTACATTTAGATCAGCTGTAGTCTTTAAAGCATGTTGAATAATGCTTACTTGTCTCTTAATTAGATTATATTGATGGTTCCTAATAAATAGTTTACTCATAATATCTTCCGCTCCTTATTTTATAAATAAAATGAAGGTGCAAAACCACATTTAGGAACGAGCTTATACGGGCGACGTAAAGAGGTTACTTAAACTTTGAACACTCTATTTACCTCAATGTCCACCCATGCAAAGAATCGCCCCCAGCCGCAGGCTTTGCATGGGATATCTTTAACTTTGGCAAGCATAATTCGTTTGCCATTTTTCATCCACCCCCTTAATTGTTCATTATATATAAAATTCAGTCTTCATACATCATTCTTAAAAACTTTTACTCGATCATACAAATCTCTCTGTTATTTGGTATTATATCAAAGGAATAAAGATTTGACTGCGTTAAAACTCCAGTGGGTTAAGATACTATTCCATGAACCTAAACCATGACCACCAATCTGTTATATAGTAATTAAAGTTGAATGTTAAATGCTCCACTTTTGTAGAAAACAAACTTATACCCTCGAACGGACAGATCCTCTTTCTACCATGATAATGAGTATACGATGCTCCTCCATGCATAATGCCTACACGGTCTGCAAGTGCTTCTACTTCTTCGAGATAATAACTATAAAAATATCCATCATCCTGTAAATGGAATTTCGATAATCGGTCGTTTTTGCATAATAACTGGTCATAATCGCATTATTAAATTAAACAGCCCAAATGCCTTCGGGTAAATTTGCGAAGTGACCTCAAAGAGATAGACGCTGAAGCTAGACATAGAGTTCTCATACAGTGAAAGAACAAAAAATTATTTCTATATTTTCTTACCTTTTAAAGAAGCACAGCCATCTTTGACTGTACTTTTTAGGATTGATAATATAATAAATGACTCTAAATCTCGTTCATATCAGACACAGCACGCTCAGCTGATTGAAGCGCGCCTAACTCGACATAAAATCTATGAGAGAATATAACTTATGTCACTCCAACCATAAACGACTTCATTCAGTTTCTTCCCGGCTATTACAATTTCCAACGAGTCCATTTTTTTACCACCAAGAGCTTCATAGAATTGACATGCGCTATTATCTTCCAAGACGAACACAACCATACTATGTATCTTTAATTGTTTTAGATGTTCGATAATTGGCATTATAAGTTGTTTCCCTATGCCACATCCTTGATATTCTTGTAACAGATAGATGGCATATAACTCTCCCTCGTAGCCATCATACTGTCTTGACCTTTCCCTTCCACCGTTTGCAAAGCCAACAATTTGACCTTGATTATTTTCCGCAACATATACATTTCCACTTGGGACAATCTCTTCCCATAGTTGTTCCCGACTTTTGTAGGATAACTTGTTTAAATACTCGTCTGGTACAATATGCTTGTATGTAGTCTTCCAACTGTCTACATGTACTTTTGCAATAGACTTTACATCTTTTAAAACTGCTTTTCTAATTTTCACCTTTTCTCTCCCCCTCACTATTCAGTATTAGCTCCCAACGTTCCTCAACCATAGTAATGTTAGATAAAACAACTTCTTGTGTTTCTACTATTTCAAACCCAAACTTTTTATATAGATTTCTTGCAGCTATTAAGTCACTATTTGTCCACAAAATTATTTTCTTATACTTTTTCTCTGTAGAGAATGTGATGGCTGTCTTTATTAGTTGACTACCTATACCTAAACCTCTTGAAAGGGGTTCTATAAGAAATAAACCTAGCTGAGCAATTTCGCTATCAAACTGATTAATACAAACTGAACCTTTCAGATCTCCCTCTTTTTCTACCACCCATATATTTTCTCTAACATGGGATCTATTGACGATATCCCAAACTTTTTCCTGAATAAATTCTTTAAATGATTCATCATAATGGTATTCCTTATGATAAATCTCGTAATGAGTACTAATAATATAATTGATATCTTCAAGCTTATAACTTCGAATCAATGTTATCCCCCTTTGAATAAAATATAACTTAAATTATGTAGTACCATGACCTATGTTGGATTCCCAAGTTGACCAGTTCTCTTCCATACTTTCCGATAATCGACTCTTCCGTTACTATCGAGTTCTAAATTTACATATCGGCTGTTTTTAGACTTGTACACAGTATGATAACGATGATATAAAAAATAGATAGCGTAGTTTCCTTTCAAATACTCTTCTGTTTGAAAGTACGTTTTCCATCGGGCAGTTTCATCTGTTAATTGTTTTATGTAGGAAACCTGTCGGTCAACGTATTGTCTCATTGGTTCATTTAGAAAGTGATAAATATTTATGACTTGTGATTGAAGTGCAGTAATTACTGATAATAGCTGGTCATCTGCAAGTGCAATCCCTCCGACAAATAGATCAAAATCTTGAAACTCTTCATATCCGCTAAAACGATGAAAATCTACTAGTTCAATATGTGAAGTGATATTTACTTTAAGTAATTGCTTTTGTAGGATTTTGGCTTCCTCCTCAAAGTTTACTCCATCTCGAATTTGCTGCACTCCAATCTTCAGTATTATTTCTGTATCACTTATCATGCTACAATTCTTAACACCAGTAACACTGTTTTCAATAGACCGATCAGTTACAAAACTACACGCAGCTCGTCTACTTTCTTTTTCAACTAAATAATCCTGCTGATTTAACGAGCTACTGATTACCTCACGAAAATCTTGATCTCTCAATGGCCCATTTTTCTTACAGTTAAATGCAATAAAGGTTGCTCCTTTCTCTAGCATTTTTACTTGCTCCCATGATTCGTCTAAAGAATGTAATAGTAACGGAAGTCCCTCTTCCTCTTTAAATGGAGTTGGTGTTTTAATAATCTCTATTCTATCTAACCACGGCCTAACTCCAAAATATTTAGCAAATAACTCTAACCGAATGTTATTTTCATTGTGTTGCGTAATTTTATAAGGTCCACTTCCGATCGGAAATCGACGGAAATTCTCATGATCATTTTTAACCACTTCTAGAGGTACAATGGAGAATCTCATTCCCGATAACTGACGCGGAAATAAATAATCAACATTCTTTAATTGAAACTGGATAACATCCTTGTCAATTATTTCTATCCATTCCATGTTAGTCATAAGGATATCCTCTTTCGGGTACCTACTAAAAGTTAATTTTACATCCTCACTTGTTAACGCTCTACCATGATGAAACTTTATCCCTTTGTGTAAATAAAAGGTCCATAGCTTTCCATCAACACTTTCCCACCTATGGGCAATACTTGGCATTAGTTGACATGTATTTGGATCATATTCTACCAGCCTATCAAAAATTTGTTGTACCATATGGGAATCGTGACGGGATTGAATATGTAGTGGATCCATCGATAAATCCGTTTCATAAAAAGGGTATGTCAGAATATCTAGATTTTCACCAGCTTTATTTCTTTGTTGTAGTCGTGAAAAGCCTACATGCTTTATAAACCACTCTTGGATATCAGTTCGTGAAGAATCACCTAAACTTTCCACAATACGAAAGGCTTGTTGATATTGACCTTGTTGAATTTTTTGTTTTGCGTAATTAAGACAAAGCTGCTCCTTAGAATAAATAATCGTAATTGTTGGCTTCTTTCCTCTACCTCTCTGGACTTTCCATTTAATGTAACCTTCATCATTTAAATACTGAACAATCGTTTTCACATGACGCTCTGAACAAGTTAAAAGCTCAGATATGTCAAAGATGGTTGTTTCATTCCCAACTCCAGGTTTAAAGTGTTCAGTAAGTTTTATTAAATAATCAAAGTATTTCATCTTTTCCCCCAATAAAAGGTGAACAGTTTAATTTAAACATCTCACTTTTTATTCACCTTTTTATATTTTACACTACTAATGCGTGTTTAAAAAAGAGGACAACAACACTGCGTAAGAAAGGGGTCGAACCCCTCAACTACTACATTAAACGATAAGGGGGATATGAATGGCTGTTCAAACCGCACAACAGCGGAGCGCACCATTAACATTATGGAGAAATAAAAATTTTCTACTTATTTGGTTTGGTTCAATGATTTCAAATTTCGGCATGCAAATGTATATTATTACAATCCCATTGCTCATTTATGATATAAGTCAATCAGCACTAGCGATGAGTACTATGCGTGCGATAGAGTTTTTCCCAAATATTTTTATTGGGATGATTGTGGGCGTGTTTGTAGATCGATTTAATCGCAAAAAAATGATGGCCTGGACGAGTTTTATACAAGTTGCATCAATCACTGGAATTATCTTACTACTCATGACCGATCAGTTGGCCATCTGGCATTTATACATACTAGGATTTATTCTTTCTTCGGCAGGATATACATTTGGAAATGCTAACCATTCAGTTTTACCACAAATTGTTACAAAGGAACAATTAACTTCTGCAAATGCACAAATGACTTTCGTTAATACTTTTATCCAAATGATCGGTCCTGGATTAGCAGGTGCTGCTCTACTAATATTTTCTTACACCTCAACTTTGATGGTATACATGGTATGTTTATTCATACTATACATTTGTGTACAGCTCATCCGTTTGCCTGCAAATAACCACACGACAAAACAGCATAATTCAATGTTACGTGATATAAAAGAAGGTATTGATGAACTGTTCTTTAATAAGACGTTATTAACACCAACGATCACCATACTATTTGTAAATTTCGCAGCGAGTCTTATAACAGGGGTACTTATTTTTTATGTAAAAGATCAACTAGGAGCTACATCTGCTCAAGTCGGGTTAATGTTTAGCATTTCTGCTATTGGAGGGTTACTAGGTGCTGCGATTATTAACCACATTCGTAAACAATTTGGAAGAGGAAACATTTTTACATTTTGTTTACTCATTGATGCATGTGCAATGGGGGTACTTATAGTTGCTCCAACATGGTGGGCAATTGGAATTTCACTAGCCATCCGTACGTTTGCAATTACAATGAGTAATATTGTATATTTTACAATCCGACAAGAATTTACACCTAATCACCTATTAGGTCGTGTTTCAGGAACGTCATCAATGCTTATGAAACTTACACTACCTCTTGGTTTATTCATTGCAGGTTTGTGGGCAGAGTGGTTTTCAGTAAGAATTTTATTTGTTTTCTCAACACTAATTATCCTAATTATGTTTATAAGGCTTTATTTTCATTCTTTTCGAAAGCTAGTCTAAACAGCAGTGTATTTCACATAGACTTTGTATTTACAACTAGTTCTATCAGGTGGAATTTATATCTTCCACCTATTCCTCATATAGTCGCTCCAAAAGTGGAAATGTTTATGTTATCACTATATTCACAAAGATATTATTAATATTTGTGAAACCTTTATTATTTTAATACGTATTTCTACTACCACATTCTATGAAAGGGCGCTAATAATGAACGAAACGATAGAGCATTTAAAAAATGAGTTAAAGAATTGTGAGGATTGGGAAAAAGACCAGAGCGACTTATGGTTTTGGGAAAAGCTCGGACGGCTTCCTTTCAAACTGATTGACAGATTCACTCCAAAGTTCATACAAAACAAAGTTGGCGTAATCCTTGATGAACTAGGCACATACATCCAGTCAGGAGGCAGATATTTGAGCTCCATTTCTGCCGTGAAAAATTACTATCCAAATCAACAAATCAACACTTTAAAAGATGTAGATAATCTGCCAATTGCTAGCATGGATGAAGCTGCTGCCAAGCTATCTTTAAATCGCAAAAAAGTGGCCACCTTCCAAGGGGCAAGCACTGGAGTTGGAGGTATTTTCACTCTTACTATTGATATACCCATTTTACTCGGCATCCAACTGAAAACTCTTCAAGACATAGCTATTTGTTATGGATTTGACCCAACAGATAAAAATGAAAGAATTTTCATCGTGAAAGTATTACAATTCATTTCCTCTGATATTGTTGGTAAAAAGGCAATATTACAGCAGCTTTCCATGTTCGAGTCCGATCAAAATGAGTCAAAAAGAGAGGTTGCAGCAGAGATTCAAGGGTGGAGAGAGGTCGTATTTTCCTATCGGGATCAAATTGGCTGGAAAAAACTTTTTCAAATAATACCAATTGCTGGACTGTTAATTGGTGCATTTATTAACCGCTCTGCAGTAAATGATATAGCTGAGGCAGGAGTAATGATGTATAGAAAAAGGGCGATCCTTAAACGTTTACAATTAATTGAATCAGAATAACAGCCGGAGAGCGTAAAGTAGCTCACCGGCTTCCTTCTATTTAAATAGTAGTTTCGTATCATAATCACTGTTGCCTTAAACTTTTGAACAAATATTTTTTTACGGTTAAAAATAAAAATCCCTTATTGATTGGTTTACTAAATTTACTTCAATGTCGCTGTTACAAAGATTAAATCTTTCTTTGATACACACTCAGTACAATACCTACAACCGTTGTATTTAGTACAGTGGGCATTAAACCATAGCTTAAATGGCAATGGGATACTAGTTAAAGATAAAAAACCTAGCACCATAGAAATATTATAGACAGCTTGAACAGTAAAGATAGAAATGTCACCCATGACTAGCATTCTTCCAAATTTGTCCGATATTTTATGGTAAACAACGACCATTCTTGAAATCCAGAACGATAGTATAATAGCAATTATCCACCCTAACTCATATGCTACACCTAAAAAGGCAAAATCAGTGTGTGCAAACGGTACAAACTCTTTACCACTTTCATTTATCTGACCAAGCCAACCAGCATTTGACCAATACTCTCTAATGAACAAATAAAGTTTTCAAATAGTTTTTTGGACCGATAATAAAAAAAGCACACAAGGTGCCTAAAAACAATTTATTCAAACAAATTAATATTTGGATCTTGTTTGTAATAATGAACTAATATCGCATGTAGCTGTCCTCTATGGTGATATAGGTGAGCGACAATTTCTAATAACCAATCAAAACGGGTATATGTAACTCCCCAGTATGAAGTAGTCATCTGCATTAATTCTTTCTCACTATAAAATGCGTACCTTTCTTGCAATAACTGAACGTTATTCATTAACTCCTGTTTAATTTCCTCTTTGCTACTAATTACTTTTGATGAATAATAACTTTCCATTTCTTCTATCTTCTTTTCATCTGAAATATGTAAATCAGCCTCACAAATCATTGCGATATGTTTCAGTAGTTCACCGATTGAATGTTTATTTTCAGTAGGTCTTCTTGCTAAATCATTACCCTCTAGCTTGTCAATTATGTCACATATTGATTGAGCAAGAACATTTATTTGCCTAAAGGCACTTTCACAAAATAGATTCATAACCTCACCTCAACTGACTCCCTTAATTGAGTGTCTATATATTAGTAACTACGTGTTATTTTACTAGATAAGATATCCACCAAAAACATTGACCAATCGTTATGTCTAAATTTCTAGCATAAGGTGTAAAAATTTCACGCAATTCAGCTTCGTTATAATAATTCTTAATTACTTCATATTGTGAACCGTTTTCTAATGTTCTTAATTTATATGTATCTTTACTACCTGCTTTTTCAATTAAGGATCCACCAATCGATTCAATATATACATTATCTGCCATAAAAATTTGTGCCCCTGTACCAACTCGTGCATGAAGTTGCTTTAAGAATTTTTCAATTTCATTTTTAGGAATATGAGAGAACCAATAGTTAGCAAAACTCGCATTAAAATTTCCTTGAACTTTATTCAACTCGTACGCATTTGCCTGCTGAAACAGAACTTTATTAGATGGTAGATTTTTTTCTACTGCTATCTTTATTACTTCATCTGAAACGTCAATAGCAGTAATATGGGATACATCTTGAGCAACAAACTGCGTCCAATAACCCGTTCCACACGCAACTTCTAGCACGTGTTTGTTTACAAATAGTGTAATCATCGATTCACGAATCGCCGCTTGCTCCTTCTGCCGTACTTCATCATTTCTGTAATATACCCTTTCATACTCTTGAGCACGATTACTATAATATAAGTTCAATTGAATTCCCCCTTTGCACAAATTGGTTTATTTTAACATAACAAAAAGGTTATTTCAATACAGCTATCTCTTTAATTTTGATTTTATTTAGGTTCTTAACTTGCTGCTTTTTTCTCAAATTAGAACAGCTGCACATTGTTTTGTTTTGGTTATTTTTATCTAAAAAATTTACAATAAAATGTTTTTGTATGAATGATCATTAATTATAAAAGTAGAAAAAATGCCATAAACGCTATGTTTATATGTGTTTATATATTAGATCGAAAGCAACAATCAATGTTTGTTTAAACGAAAAGATGCCATGGAATCTTATTGTATACGGATAATGTCACTCAGCACCGACTATTGGTGAATATACTATTGCTCTTTTATTTTGTTAAAAATATTGTAATTTTTTTAAATATTATGTAACTTTTTCTATTTAGTTCCGTAAAAATAATGAGCAATACATAATATTTATAATCATCTGGTTGTTTAATAACCTATATTTCAACGTAATTACTACAAATTGGAGGGATAGTATGTTTTCGGAAAGGCACAATTTAATGTTTGCATTAGGGTTGATGTTCACTTTATCTAGTATAATCGCTCCTGTTTATCTTTATTTTTTCCAAAGGTTATTTGGTGTTGCTGACAATTTAAACTATTCTTGGTATTTTACTCCTCTTACTTCAGGGTACATCATGCTAGTCATAGGATTTGTACTGATTGGAGTGGGGCTACTCATTTATGTCTTTTTAGTAAGTAAATTAGTCAATAAGATAGTTGCAAGAACAGTACTAGTTATCTTTACTACTGCCTCAATCATTTTAATGTATTTTAGTTTGCATAGTTACTTATATATGACGACTGATGGGGTATTATTAAATGATAAATTTTCATTAAAAGAAGAGTTATATAGATGGGAGGATATTGAAGCTGCTTCTTTTATTGGCATTGGTAATGGTCATAAGGTTATTAAGCTTACATACACGAACGGAGTAGAGCTTGAGCTTCAGGATACAGTTTACAAAAATAATATGAAGATTATTAATGAAATTTTAAAGAAACATGAAGTAGCAATCGGAGTCAGTAATGAAAATGATAGTAAATAGTTCGTCCTTGCTTTCTACTTTTCTCAATTTGAATTTCACTACTATATTGCAAAAATAGTAGAAAAATGGTAAATTTTTTATAACTTTGAAAAGGGGGATAATATGTATTCATCTAAACACACTATACTATTTTCAATAGGAGTCATTTTATTATTATCTTGCTGGCTAGCTCCTTTTTTCATTATTCGGATTTTTCAATCATTGTTTGTTGAAGGTTTGGAATATTCATGGTATTTTGCGCCGAACCTATCAGCATACTTTTTAATCGGAATAGCTTTAGGTCTTATAGGGCTAGCCTTAATGCTTTATGTTTTTTTATCAAGTAAAAAGGTGAAGAAGCTTATTACAAACAGTATGATGCTGATTGTAACTGTTATATCTGCAATCTTGATCTTCTTTGGTATGAATGATTATCTTTATATGACAAATGATGGTATCGTAGTCAATCAAACCATCTCTACAAAAGAGAAACTATACAAATGGGATGATGTTGAAACTGCTAATTTAATTGCAAAAGAAAATGGAAAAAGAGTGATAGAGTTTAAATATAGCAATGGTGATGTAAATGAATTCCGTGATAGGATTTATATCCAAAACGGTCAAATGATCAACCATATATTAAGAGGTAACGGTGTTGTAGTAGAGTTCATTAACAATAGCAAATAATGTTGGGATATTTAAGGTGCTGTCTCATAAGCCAAATAGCTTATGAGGCAACGCTCTTACAGGTACATTATGAATTACTACATCACCTAATCTTAATTTCGTTCGTAAATCTCTAACGTAGTAAAGAAAATTAATGCCGAAGTTAAATCCCCTTCTATCTAATCATTCGCTATAATATTCCAAATTGCATCTTTTCTTATATTATGTAACATTCAAATGATTATAAAAGAAGACTAGCAAGATCATACTTTACTATTTATATAAGCTTATTCTGGCTGACAACAAAGTTCGCCTTCACCCTTCTCTAATGCAGATTTCAGACTTCCGAGCGCCCCATGCCATGCCATCTCATGCCATTTAAATGCTTCTTCCCAAGCTGCTCCGAATCCCCATCCAAAATGCTCAAGTGTAACCTTAGTTTTTTCTTCCTCTTCTTCAAAAAGAACATTTACAAGTGTAAGATCATCTTGGTTGTTCATAATGGAAGCAAACTGATCAGGACCTTTCCAAGTGAATTCTAATTGCTTTGTTGGAACAAACCTTTTTATTCTGCAACCTTTCGTATTCATACCTTCAACATTTTCAGGGTCAAAATATAACTCAAATGCCCCACCTTCCTTAGGTTCAACAACGGTTATTGGTGCAAACCATTTAGAAACTCTATCGGAATTCGTCCATGCATGCCACACAAGATTTAATGGAGCATTAATAAGAACATCCTTTTTCAAGATACTTTTTCCTGTAGATGTTTTCAACAAAACCCTCTCCTTATAAATAAATATGGAATTTATTTTATTGATTGCGAGAATTTCATGTAATACTATACCCTCAAGCACCATTGAATTTAGTTTAGCCTGTCTTCGCATAGATTGTTGTTTTTCTAATCATAACGTACACTTGCTTCAGGAAAATAAAAAGGTTGAATTGTGAAGCTCATGGAAAACAAAATTCCTTGACCTTTCTCAATGCACAAATATAATCAATTAAAGTTTGAAAACTCAACAAGTTCAATTTGATTTCCTGCTGGATCCTCTATGACAAGGTAACGACCCGGCGGGCATGGTTTAGGTTCACTGAATAGGAGCCTTACCCCTTTGGATTTTAACTCCGTCAAATCCTTATCAAGATCCTCTGATATAATACCAAATAGCACATTTTGGTTTGATGCGGTATTTTTCGTCCCTGTTTCCTCTAGAACAATCGGTACTTCATCTTGTACTAAACTAACTATCTTGTCACCATAATGCTCAGACACTTTAAAGTCCAACATCTTTGTATAAAAGTGAATTGCTTCTTGCATATTGTCTACTTTAACCGTAATGACACATACTTTATTTAACATAACATGACCTCCTTATTGTTCACATCCTTATTTTAACAATAATACATAAATAAAATTTCTCCTAGTTTGCTTTTTATTGTAACTACAAGGTATTCTTTATCTTGTGCAATAGAGGGTGATGGAGTATGCCCCCTCATCATAAGCAGATAAAGTCTATGAATAAACGTGTTGATATGCACATCCTTTTCAAGTGATTACAGTCATTTTTTCCGCACTTTTTGTACCTGTTCTAATAATAATTGTGGTAAGTTGATTAAGATCGGTGGATCGAACGGCAAAGGGCTCCTTAACTTAATGTGTATCTCCTTATCTGTAGTACCTGTAACGTGAATCGGATCATCGTACATCCCACGGAAAGCATGTTCTAGCAAGAAATAATCTTTAGGATTCATACTTAGCGGTATACCTGCAGCAAGAGCATAATAGGTCCCAGTAGGGATTTGAGAAAATATACAACTCGATTGTTTTTGGGTAAATGCAGTTCCAATAGCTGGTCTTTCATCAGGGATCGGTCGAGGAAATAAGCCAACAAATATGAATCCTTTAAATTGCGCTGGTGCTTCTATATGACACGTTAGAACTGGTGGATGAAAGTATTGAATAACTGAATTTTCTCCTTCTGTGTATTGATTAACAAAATGATATAAGTCGTTTGTAGTTACCTGAAACTGCTTCGGTGGTAAACCTACAAATTGTTTGAATTTTGCACTAAAGCTTCCTAGGCTGCTAAAACCTATGGACATCATCGTCTTGATAATAGATGGAGAGGAATGTCTGACAAGCATTTGCTTACCCGCCTCAATGCGTAGCGCAGACAAATAATGACGAGGTGATATTCCTGTCACTTCTTTAAAAAACCTTGAAAAATGGAAAGAGCTATAGCCTACAAGTGACGCTAATTCTTCAGTCGTAATCTCTTTATCTAAGTTTTTTTTCATATATTCTACCGCTTGGACAACAGCTTTGACATGATCACCATTTCTTGTCAAGTTGTTCACCTGCTTTAAAAAATCTATTTTTCTTTTTTTAGTATGAGTTTTCTACATCACATCATTTCTTCTAGTTGACAGAATGCATTACAGGTATCATTAACTGAAAATATGTTGCATCCTCACTTTCGTAACGCTCCATTTTTTGACCCTTAGGAATAAACCCATACTGCTGGATAACTTTCATATAATGAAAACAAATATACTCATTATGAATAGGATACTTGATCGTAGTGAAAAGCGTAGGTGGATAAGATTCGAAATTAATTCCTTCTTCGCTTACTTCATTATAATAACTCTTAATTTGGAAGCCAATTTCTCCTGTCATTTGAGTGTTATTTGTTTCATGTGTTCTTATGTAAATTTCAGGAATAATCGTCAAGCCAAGTTGTAGAGCTTTATGTCGGTCAGACTCAATAAATGCGTGAAATGGGTTCATTTTTCGTTCAACAGTATGTGTAAACCATATAAAATCTCTAGGTTCATTCCATTTAACTAAGTAAATGCCTTCATTTTCGGGATGAAAGCCTCCTAAATACTTTTGTGCAATATGTAATGCAGAAAGCTTTGATTCGATATTTTCTCTCCAACCCCTAACAAGCTTTGATTTCGTTTCATGATCAGCTGTTAAGTATAGTTGGATATCAGTGATAGAAACATCTGCCTGTCGAAGTGAATGTATAAACTGAGCTTGCTTAATTTGATTTTCCGTATACATACGGTATCCGTTAGCTAATCTTTCTTCAGGGACAAGAACTTGTTTCCGATCATAAAAACGTAAAGTACTAGATGGTATACCTGTTTTTTGTGCAAAATCGTTTATCTTCATCTATATTCACATCCCAATTAAAGTTAGCTCATCTGATACGTCCACAGATTTATGCGGTTACCATCTGGATCATACACATGAAAACCAGCCCACATATTTGGATCCCCAGCAATTTGGGACGTTATTACTCCTCTTTCTTTAAACAATTCATACGTGTTGAAGAACATGTTCTTTTGTTTTAAATCAAAATAAACTCTTACAGATGGGTTAGAATGTTCAAAATCACTGTCTATCATTTCTTCTAATAATATTGGTATTCGTTCTCTCTTCTCATTCCATGATGAAGTAAAAGCGTGCATAAGGACCCCTCGAGTATCTGGAAAGCTAGTTATTATTTCCATTCCAAAATTATCTATATACCAGTTTGCTGATAACTCAAGATTAGAAACTCCTATAATAGTAGATATTGCAGTTCCAAATTTAATTAACCTAGCATGAGGATACTCTCCTTCAAGCTCGGGGTTATGTATAGCTGTTAATCTCGCGCCATTAAAAGCGCTTATATCAAATGTTTTTATCCCATTAGCGAGTTTCATTACATCAGAAACAACAATGTTGTTTGTTTGAAAATAATTCAGCGTCTTATTAATATCTCCAACATCGAATGTTAGCCGAGCATGACCTTCATTTTGAGCATCCTTTTGAAAATGCTCTGTATTTGATTCAAACGATTTCAATGTAATTTGTTCAAAATGATCACGAATAGGAAGACGAAAGAATGCTTTTTTTCCTACATGAGTTTGGAATTGGTCAATACATTCCCACCCCATATACTGCGTATACCATTCAACCCCCTCTTCAAATTTATCAGAATCCACCATAATGAAACCACCGTCCCAACCAATAGATGAACATAACATATTGAGCACCTCTTTCAAAAAAGATATATTCATAAGAGAAAGAATGGGTAGATTATAGGTTTTTCGTACATAGCTATTAGCAATACATCTAGTGCTCGTGGCAAACTTTTAAAATTATTGAGTTCAAAAAATAACTATTCATATTGTCCATTTTTAGTAAAAGTAGCAACCATAGTTTACGAAATAAGCCTATTCCACATATAATATTAGAAAATTTATCTCTTATTGAAATATATCATAAAGGTTGAAGTTGGTTTAAGGTCAATGTAC
Source organism: Bacillus sp. SM2101 (assembly GCF_018588585.1). Lineage (NCBI taxonomy): Bacteria > Bacillati > Bacillota > Bacilli > Caryophanales > Bacillaceae > Bacillus > Bacillus sp. SM2101. The sequence goes on along the minus strand of NZ_JAEUFG010000024.1, from coordinate 40,803 downwards.
TTTATAAACGATCTTGTAGAAGAGATACTATCTCTCTAACAGGTTGGCAAATCATCTCTCAATTTTGTGCGAGTACAAGTAATGAAGTCTCCATCATAAATTTTCTACTTTTTTTTAATAAGTCCTTCTTTTATAGATAAAGGTAAGATATCAAAAATTCTACTTAATATATTCGTTTAGCTCTTCTATAGCATGGAGAGGTAATGTATACAATGTATGTGTGTCTGCTCGATTCATAATAGATCCACTATCTGAATCTAGCCATAAAAAATATTGCTCAGTCGATTCATCTTCAAAATTTAATGAAACCACATAGTCAGAATGACTAACATTAACTATACCAGGCATTCTATTTGCACCTTTAATTGCTGCCACAAATGTTTGAATAGCTATGATATTTTCTGATGTGTAATAAATTTGTGGTTTGTTCACATTGTTCGTAATGGTGACTAATACACTTGAAATCGTTTTGCCATCTAATGTTACAATCGAAGCGTTGGGTTGTTCGTTTCTTTGTGATTCGCTACAACCTATTAAAACAAAGGTGAATATCAAAACAGAAAACAACGTATATCTATGAAAGGTCATTTCATTGCCTCCTATCTTTTATTTTTTATAGACGATATTCATCATCAAACGTTACAAATTAAAGTTAACTAGAAAAAATCCAATTCCGCTCGAAGGAATTGGATTTTTTATTAACAGTCCGTTTAAGAAATTTCACGTAATTTCACACTATAAAACCTCATTGCTTTAGGTACACCTTGAACCTCAAACACACCATTCATGATTAAATGTCTCACTCGATATTCAAAGAACAAATCACCGTGGTATTGCTCTAAATAACCAATGGCATGACCTATCACTGTAGCACACTTCAAAAAGTCAGTATGTTGTTGTTTTTGATGTAATTCTTTTGCGGTATTAATAATATATTCATCATAATAATCTTCATTAACACTAAGTATTTTGCCTTGTTCCCATATTCTCAGTACTTCTTGAGTCGTTGATAAACCTACCCATTCTTCTACGAGCTGTATTCGTTCTTCTTTAGAAATAGGCTGAAGCTCATTATTCTTCTCATAAATATCTAACAATTTATCAGCATCAAGTTCTCCTGTATGCAATGGCTTATAATTAATTTCATGATTTTTATATAAGTCTATATAAGATAAGGAAGAATTTATACAAAATATAGGGTTACGTTTATCTTTTAACAAGTGCAAAACAAATCTTAATCCAGTTTGTTCATGAGCATTTTCTCCAGCCCAAATAACGATAGGAATATGTAAAGGAATTGCATTCAACTCGCGTATTGTATCTTTAAAGCGTATAATATCTTTCTCTATTTCCCCATCTTCTAATATTAAATGATTTTCTAACCAGTGATATCTATTGCCTACACCGCTAGAATCCCCTAAATCCGTTAGTGGACCTACAGAGAAAGTGTCTCGGAAAGAGATAATCTTCTCAGTATGATGCTTGTCTAAATTTTTTAACCCATTTTTAAGACTACCTCCAGCTGAGTCACCAAAGACGATATGTACTTTTTCAAACTCTTTATAATCAATAGATTGTTCTCTTTTTATACGAATAAAGTCATCAATAGTCTGTTGAAGATATTTTATGAGATGCTGTGCCTCTTCATTGCTTGGTTCTTTTTCCAATTCAATTCTACGCAACATTAAATACAAAAATGATTTTGCTTCGTTTTCTGGTAGGTTTTCTATCATGTTTTTTAGCTCTAACATCATTTCATCGCCCCTTAAGTAAAGCTATTCTATGTAAGAAGAATATTTCCTTTCAAAGTTACAAACAGATTTAAAGAATTTTGTCGTTTGACCGATATCTTTTAGAATTTGACCTAATAATATACGAATTTGACCCGTATATATTCAAAACTGACCCAATTAATGCGAAAGTTGACCTATAAAACCTTATATTTGACCCATAAAAAATCTCTTTCAAGTTTTTTATAATTGGTGACAAACATAGTGTCACTAATTCATTGTTATAATGTCTTTAGATACATGTTAAGGAGGTGACACCATGTGAAAAGGGCTGACAGGCTGATGGCAATACTCATTGCATTACAGCATAAATCAGAAACTGCACAATCTTTAGCAGATAAATTTGAAGTATCAAAAAGAACCATCTTACGAGACATGCAAGCATTATCCGAAATCGGCATCCCTCTATATTCTATGACTGGTCCTAGTGGAGGTTTTCATTTAATGGATGGCTATCAGCTACCACCACTACAATTTGATGTAAAAGAAGGGTTAGCTATACTATTCGCTCTTCGTGCAATGACCAAAATACAAGACACTCCTTTTAATCAAGAACGATGGACAGCACTAGATAAAATTAAAGCAATCATACCTGATGAAACATTGGAACAAATAGACCCGATTCTTAATCATGTCGAATTAGAAGTTCCTAATAGAAATTATAAAACCCCTTTGTTAATGTCATTGCTAGAATATACGGTAAACTCACAGTGGTTGAACATAAAATATAGATCCAAAAATCATCACCGCTGGGTCGAAATCCTCCCTAAAAGAGTATACACTGCTCACGGATTTTGGTATTGCGAAGCCTACTCTCATTTGCATCAAGAAGATCGCATTTTTAGAGTTGATCGCATGGACAACATTGAAGTCATTGAATCAACAGATAACATGACACCTAGTCAAAATCCTAGTGGAAAGGACACAACAAGACCTGCCCCTCCTATACGAGTTATTGCAAAGTTAACTTATCAAGGTGCATTACAATTGGAGCAAGACCCTCATATCGGACATCTAGTAAAAAACATCACAGACAACGAATGGGAAATTGATTACATGTGCCCAGCAACAGAGTGGAATTATACTGTGAACTACTTTTTCTCTCTCGGATTAAATGCTCATGTGATAGAACCTGAAGCTATGCGAAATGAAATTTTCCAGCTTGGACAGAACATGTGTCATCGTTATTCAGCTAAAAAGAATCCAATTGAGAAAGATACATCAGAAATTAATTTAAAGGAGCGAATCTAATGAAACTAAAAAAATTTACAACAAACTTTATTGTAAAAAATATTAACCAATCCATAATATTCTATCGAGATGTTTTAGGTTTTCAGATCGAGATGATCGTAGATCGTAATCAAAATACCGACAATCAAATAAATGAAGATAAAGACTATGTTTTTTCCATTATGAGCAAGGATCAAATACAGCTTATGTTTCAAACACCAGAAAGTATGGCAGAAGATGTGCCTGCATTTAAAGACATAACATTTGGGACATCTGCCTGCTTTTATTTAGAAATAGAGGGAGTGAAAGAATTCTACGAAGAAATCAAAACAAAAGTTGAAGTTGTAAAAGACTTATACACACCTTGGTACGGTATGGAAGAATTCCATATCAAAGACTGTAACGGGAATTTAATAGGGTTTGGAGAAAGAAGTGAAAACGCATAGTTAAAGGATTACCATGTGGAGAGCCTACCCACATGGTTTTTTATAAGACTCTTTTCGTTAACTATGTTGTTTTTTCACTTATATTTGTGACTGATAAAGAGATGCAGAACGTGTTTAGCACTTATGTCGAAAAGCTTATAAACCTTTAAAAAGCTTTTCGAGCTACATTTGTTGCACTTTCATTCAATAAGTTCTGTCAGAGAAAATTAGTACAAAAACAACACCAACTGAATAAACAGTCTTACAAAATATAAGTTATTGATCGAATTTCCCTCTTAAGCTATCATGCTTTCAAACATTCAACTAAACCGTTTCTCTCTTTTAATCTTTCATTGTTTCCACCATATCGATACCTCACCCTCTTTCATCATGCCCAAGTACTCCTTGCCATTATTGCTTCACAACAATAGCTTTACTAGCCTTCACCTAAGCACTTCATTACTGTATCACCGAAAGACCTAATATCCGCTAAGTAATCGTTCCCAGGGGGTGAACCAAAACTATTAAACATACGGACTGCTACAGTATCATATTTAGGAATAACCAACACGGCAACATTTGTGTATCCTAAAATCTGATATGACCCTTGTGGAACAAGTGCTCCAATCTCTGTCTTTTTTGCGGGCAAATCTTTAACGAACCATAAAAAGCCGTTCTGCGGAAGGTCATCATGTATTAATTTTGGACTTTGAAGGGATGTAGCTAACCTCAAAAGCTCTTTATCAATTAGCTGTTTCCCTTTAATTTCACCTTGCTTTAAATGAATATACCCCCAGTAAGCAAGATCTCTCGTAGATACATACATATTCATTTTGTCTCCGTCTTCACTTTTGTGAGATGACCAATGTCTGTCACTATCTCTAATTACTTCTACTAACTTGTCATTATATTCTCCATGCCACCCTGTTTCATTTAGCTCTAAAGGATGAAACACTTGTTCATTAAGAATTTGAGCGACTGTTTTTCCTGTAGTATTTTTGACAATTTGTGTTAATAAATTTACCCCTATATTACGATAAGCCCAATTTTCACCTGATAGAAATTCTCTAACGATCGTTCCGTTAGCAGTTTCCATTAAACCATGTGTATGTGTAAGCAAATGTCTTATCGAAGTGTACTGTAATGACTCTGAAGTTTTCATTGGAAGATACTTTGTCACTTCATCATCTATTGATTTAACGAATCCATGATGGACAGCATACGCGACAGCAAAACCAATATAGCTTTTTCGCACAGATGCGACATGAAATTGAGAATCTTCTTGAATTAGTCTTGCTGTCGGAGCTTTTGAATGCTTACCCCAATATTTTTCTATAACCATTTTATTCTTGTGAATAACCATCACACTTGAACCTGTACAATTTACATTATTGGAGGAATTTCTCACATGAGTGAGCAAAGAGTTGAACTGGTTAGTGATTTTTTTATCAATGTTCATACTTGTTTCCTGCTTTCAATAAAATATCCCTTTATTACACCAGTATTATACGATGGTGTAAATATCCAAAAATTACGATAAACGCTATTATATGTCGATAAGAGGCTATTTAGTTGATATATATACATTTTTTATACCAAATACTTACTATTTCGTTAATATACTCCTTATATTGTTCAAGCTTATTGAAAGCGCATTCAATACCGTGGTAGCATAATTTTACATAGCACATAAGGAGGGTAATCAATGGCAAGCTTATCAATTACATCTTATCTATTACTATTTAGTATGCCTTTGTTAATCGCATTATCTGTATTGACTTATCTACTTGAAAGGAGAAATTCATAATGCATGAAGCAACTCTTATTACTTTCATTGTATATCTCATTTTAATGCTCGTTATCGGTTTTATCTCCTATCGTTTAACAAAAAACTTATCAGATTATGTATTAGGTGGGAGAAATTTAGGTCCAGGAGTAACGGCACTTAGCGCTGGGGCTTCTGATATGAGTAGCTGGTTGTTATTAGGTTTACCTGGATCAGCCTACCTCTCAGGTATGAATGCGCTATGGATTACAGTAGGATTAGCCATCGGTGCTTATTTAAATTGGCAATTCGTGGCACGGCGACTTAGAGCCTATACTGAAATATCCAACAACTCAATTACGATTCCAGATTTCTTAGAAAACCGCTTCAAAGATCGATCAAAGATTTTACGCATCACGTCTGCTGTTGTCATCCTCATATTTTTCACCTTATACATATCTTCAGGAATGGTTGGCGGAGCCATTTTGTTTGAAAACTCATTCGGTTTATCTTATAGCTCTGCTTTATGGATTGGTGCACTCGTCATTGTTTCATATACATTTTTAGGTGGTTTTCTTGCTGTTAGTTGGACAGATTTTGTGCAAGGTATTTTAATGTTTCTTGCTTTGGTTATTGTCCCTATAGTGGCCCTCACCGAAATGGGGGGGATCGGTGAAACGATAGACAGAGTAGCATCGATTGATCCAACATATTTAGATGCTGCTGCCAATACAACCTTTATTGGAGTTGTTTCCTTATTAGCTTGGGGACTAGGGTATTTCGGACAGCCACATATTTTAGCAAGATTTATGGCTATAAAGTCAGTAAAAGATATTCCCACAGCTAGGTTAATAGGGATGACTTGGATGATACTAGCAGCGTTAGGTGCAGTTTTTACCGGCTTTGTCGGAATTGCCTATTTTGCAGATGTATCTTTAGCAAATCCCGAAATTGTATTTATCGAATTTACGCAAGTATTATTTGATCCTTGGGTTTCTGGGTTTTTATTAGCTGCAATATTAGCTGCAATTATGAGTACAATTGACTCTCAGTTACTCGTATCATCAAGCGCAGTCGTTGAAGACTTTTATAAATCGTTGTATAAAAAGCAAGCTGGCGATCGTGAGTTAGTGTGGATTAGTCGATTATCTGTTGTAATCATCGCTATTATTGCCATCCTTCTAGCCTCAAATCCTGAGAGCTCAGTACTAGAGCTAGTAAGCTACGCTTGGGCAGGCTTTGGTGCTGCATTCGGTCCAGTAATCCTCTTTTCGCTATTTTGGAAGCGGATGAATGGAAGTGGAGCAGTTGCTGGGTTGTTTGTAGGGGCACTGACTGTTATGCTTTGGAAAAATGCTGAAGGTGGCCTGTTTGATCTTTACGAAATTGTACCAGGATTTATTTTTGCGTCATTAGCCATTGTGATCGTAAGTTTAGTAGGAGAAAAGCCCTCTAAAGAAATTGAAAACGAATTTGAACAAGTAAAATGAATTATCGTATAAAATATTAAAAACTACTCTCATATCCTAAGGGAGTAGTTTTTCATTTAAACTCTAGAGAAATATTTTCATAAAATTAACACTTACAAATCATTAAGTGATTTCCGTCAGGATCTTTGAAATTAAAATAATGATTATGTTCAATTTCAGAAGTTAACTGAACCCCTTTTTGTTTCATATATGTATAAGCTGCCTCAATATCTTCAGTATTAAAATGGAATAAAGGCGTTGTAAAAATATTATCCTCTGAAAATATTTTACTGTCTAATACAATACCTGAACCTTTCATAGGTATTACATATATATGGCCAAATTGTACTTCTCCGTCTACAGTTAAACCTAAAATGTCACAATACCAATCACGTGCATTTTCTATATTACTTACTGGTATAAAAACGGTCCCAATTTCATTTAAAACAGGAATACTCATAACCATACCTCCTACATTTTTAAAAGACTCATTTTTTAAACGTAGTTGCTATTGTTCCTAAATCAAAAGAAATAAGATAGACTTTATAGCTTTGATTTTCAGTACCACGAAAAATATCAATTAATGCGAAAATAACGCTTAATCACCCTCTAGGTTAAGATATCATAAATACAATTATTTCAAATAATGATAATTTTTACAATATTTTTTTGGTATTAAACAGATACTACCAACAATGACTACGAATAATATTATATTAATTTATACTTACTTTAACTACTTGTTCCTTCTACGTAATTTTTATTGTTGCGAAGCCCTCTACCAGTTGAAAAAGAACAACGATTATGCGAGAACAGCCTGTTTTACAAGAGAAAATGGCTCTTATAATCAAATTACAGTAATAAAGAAAAGTGGGTGATGAAAGGCTAGATTTTTAGAAGAGAAGCCGTCAAACGTAATGGTAAGCTTGGAATGAAAGAGAGATTGTTGTTTCTTATGTCAATATTTTTATTAAATTATAAGAATGATACGTGAATAATTGTAACATGAGATTAAGTTCTTAAAACCAGCGTATGAAAACGAAACCTGATCATTTTAAAGAAATGAACAAGCCGGAATACTTTTTTCGATTCTTCAAGATCAGCTAATGTCTCAACAATCAAGTCTTCAATCTCATCTACTGTTTTATTTGTATAATCAATCCCTAAATCCTGTGCATATCTACGAAATGGCTCTGATGGCGATACCATATATTGTTTGGCAGTTTCCATGACTTATTCCTCCTTGTAAATTTGGGATTAGCTTGATTTGCTACATATTATTATTGCTCTATGATTCTAATCAATTGCTTTACTTACTACGTATTGTACAAGCTAAATCTTAAATCTAAAGTATAATAAAAATGAAGAATTTCTTAAGAACCATCATCATTATTTTAAAATCTTAAATACAAAAAGCACAGATCATGGCTTACTGTGCTATGTTGAAATGAGAAAGTATAGATTATAGAGGGTTATAAGGGAGCTTTGTATATTTCATTAATTTCAGACACCACACGCTCAGCTGATCGTAGGGCGCCTTCAAGATGTCCCCCAAACTCTGAATCAGTTTCTGTACCAGCAAAAAATAACTTCTTTTCCCACGCACGAATTCCTGTCGGAGGACCATACCTTGGAAAATCGCTAAGTGAAGTGATGTCCTCTGCTACCGCGGTCTCATTATCAGTTGACCAATCCTTATATAGCAAATCTACTGGCTTATTCGCTGATGCTCCAAATAGCCGAGTCAACTGCTCCACGACTAGTTTGAATATCTTTTCCTCGCCTAGTCCTTGGCGCATTTTCGCAGGTATCCTAAAAAAACCAAAGAGTGCACCTGAACCCGATTGAGGTGACGCATCATGTATTTCCTGCAAGGGACCAATCCAGCTCGTAACTTGACCAGAAAGTCCATGTTCTCTCCAAAAAGGTCGGTCATAAACCGCAATCACCTTTGCCTGTCCTCCCATCCACGTAGGCTTATTAAGGAGGCTTCCCATAAGTTCAGGTGAAAGAGAAGGTGAAAAATCAATATGATTTGCTACAAGTCTTGGAGGCAATGCAAGAATGACAGCTCTTGGGCGAAAATATATTTTTTTGTTTCCTACGAGCGCTTCAACAGTAATTTTTTCTTCATCTTCCCGTCGAATTGTCGTTACACGTGTGTTCATCTCGATTGTCCCTGGAGGTAGTGTAGCTGCCACGGCATCAATGAGAGATTGTACTCCACCTTTGAAGCGGGTCGACCTCTCAACAGCCCCTTCAGGTAACAAATATCTCTGTGCTGGTTCATTCTTAAACCTTTCCAAAAGATTATCTCCTTTGATGTGCTGATCAAATGTATGTAATCCAAGCTCTTTAACAAGCCTAGTTATAACCTGCTCATAGTGCGGCCAGAACCATGTCGGCCCCAAATCAAACTTATCAAGACCCCGACTACCTAAACCCAAACTACTTAAAACTCTACCTCCAATTCTCCCTCTACTTTCCAAAACCCTACAATTGATACCTTGCTCAATTAATAAAGACGCAGCACGTAGACCGCTTAAGCCAGCACCCACAATTATGATAGGATCGTTCATCTTCTTTTACCTCCATTCCTAAACTTTTCACTGGAAATAATATTAAAAGCCCTAGAATTATATGTTGAACCATCGTGCCCAAAAAATCTTAATTACCAACAAGATCAGGCTAACCGTCTCATACGTTTCTTGGTTTTCGTACTATGAAATAAATATACCTCAGTACTCGTTGTACCTTTCTTCTGTAACACTATGAAAACCGTAAAAGCTCTTTTTAAGCTAATTTTAGTAAACACAGTAACTATGTGTACTAGAAAAGAGTTATTTGTATAATTTCATTCACAAACATGTAATCTATAGCTTTCATTCAAATGAAGCTTTATTTACTAATAATATATTTTATCTACTAATAGGTAAATTTTCAATAGAAATGATTCCAGCCATCAACCAACCCTAAGCTAAACGTTTAGAATTCATTTGAATATTTAGTTTAGCGTACGCTCAGCAAAAAGCATAACAACATGGCTGATTCCATATCACCAAGTGAATGGTGGTATGGAATCATCAATGGAGCGTATATCATATCCTTGATCAAGCAGATAAACAATTACTGCTTCTATATGTTCACTTGTAGCTTTTGTATCATGAAATAAAATAACGGGTTGTTCATTCTTTAGCTCAAGTTTCTTGACATCATTAATGACGTTTTCAACCATTCTTTCATCTTGGGTAACCCAATCTTCGCTATCTATATTCCAATCCCATATTTGATAGCCGATATCTTGAATCGCTTCCTTCCACCCTTCCTCAAAAAAAGGTTTACTTCCATATGGCGTACGAATTAATGTAGTATCAATACCGGTTATTGTTTGGAGGGTTATTCGTTCTTTCTCCATTTCATTAATAACATTTTCCAATGATGCATATACATGACGAGCATCATGGGTCACACCATGAAGGCCGATACTGTGACCTTTCTTTATTACTTCTTTAACAATGTTTGGATATTGTCTCATATAGCCATCGAGCATAAAGAAGGTTACTTTTACATTATATTTATCAAAAAGATCTAAAAACTGCTCAGTATATTCCGAAGGGCCATCATCTATAGTTATATACGCCACCTTACTTTTCGATGTAGTTTCCTCTGTATCATCATGCTCAGCTTTTACAGGATTAACCGCATAGAATAAACAAGAAAGTAGAATGAAAAGAATCATGAAAACCCTGAAAAATATAACGACGATGTTTAACGTAAAAAATGGTTTAATACAAAGCTTCTTTATATAATGTTGATTCACTATCCTTCTCCTCCCTTGTTATTATCTATATTCTTCCACAATTAACAGACCGATTATCCTCGTACAAAAAATATATTTTCAACTATATAAACAATCTTTTTGTAACTATTTTTACTAAGACCACTTTGTTGCTATTTTTTAAATAATGGACAGTATGAAGAGTATTTATGAAACTTCAATTATTGTATATTAGTAGAAAAGATGCGATGAACGCTAGGGTGATATGTTCTTAAATCTTAGAATGAAAAGTAACAATTAATTCGAAAACAGCTACAGTAATTTAAAGACACTTATCGGTATTCTTTCTGTTAATAAAATTAGCAACGATCTGCATAAGAATAGCAATAGATGCTCACTTCATCATTCATTTTCTGGTGATGTAGCGAAAATGCAAGACTGATGGCTAAGGAAGCTAAACACGTTCCTATAAAAAGGAAAGCAGGTGAATTTGTGCAAATCTTTGTTTATTCTTTTGTTGCAGTTATGATTATCGTTGGGTTTTCTTCAACCATGCTTAGCAAGCGGAAGCCAACATTGTACTGGTTACCAGGAACAGTTTTATCCGTTATTACTTTGGCATTCGCGATAATTAGTTTTTTTACTCTTAATGGCTGGGAGGCTATGGGCTCTTTCTTTTTGTTTATTAGTGTGTTTTTCGGCTCCGTAATAGGAACATTCATTGCAAAGTATAAGAAAGCGACGATACATTAACAAATAGTAGCTAACTATACTCATTTTAATTTCTCATCATAGCTGTTTTTGTAAGGTTGCTGTCTATCATACAAGAAATATTCCTTCTATATATACAAACAATCTAGCACTGAAATCTAGTCTAGCTGTTCTAATGAAGCATAAGTTGCAACTAAAGATATTAAAGAAGAACCTTCAATAGAAGGTTCTCAATTTTAGCAGGGTTAAACCGTCCCTCATTACTAGCAAAATTAACCGTCCCATACTTACATTTAAGATATTTTCACACTATAAATTCATAAACATCAAAAAAACAGCAGCTTCCTAAGCTACTGCATCTAATCGTTTATACATCTCATTTCATTTAAATATTTTTAATATCCCGAACATGAAAGTAATAGCTAATCCAATAATGGAGATGAATCTGAGGAAATAGAGCTCAAACATAAAACTAATTATTACAATCGGTAGTCCAATCATAATCATAAGAGATACAAATTTCCTATAACGAATCACTTCTTCTGAAAGCTCTGGTTCTTCCTTGTACATCCATCTATTCCCAAATAACATACTTTCCTCGGGAGAAATATAAGTCCAAATTAGCAAAGCATATATAGGAATCATAAAAATTACTGTTAAAATCGCTGTAATCATACAGTCTCCTCCATGAGTATTACATTTTAGTTTGTATTAAATACTGTAGACCTCCCACCTGAAGGACCTCATATAATTGCACCATACTTAAGTAAATAAGTGTTTTTGCATTGATTGTTCCTTGTCGTTCTAAGATATAAGTACTTATACTTCTAGATTTCGTGCTTTTTTACTTTTATAATCATTGAGATCTCTTAAAACTCATCACACTATCCATTCTTAATAAAAAATCCTTTAAAATGTAATACGTTTTCTTGCTACAAAGGTTTCACCGATTTTGCTATTTTACTGAGAGGTATTATTTATATGAAGAAATATAACAAAACAATTAGAACAATGGCATGATTAATAGTCCGAAAAATAACAATTCAAATGCAAACCGCAAAAGTAAATCACCATAGGGTGATGGCATTTTTACAATGTCATTACTTGTACACTCCCCTAACCTTCTTCTCTTTACTATCCTTTTGGCAATCGATTCATTTTGCTTAACAATTACTTATAAAAAAATAGGGGAATTTCCCCCTTCGAATAGAGAAGTTCCCCGATATGTAATCTCCTTTCCCTCATTTACAATTGAATTATGGTAATTGTTCGTGAATAAGGAGGAGTTTACATGCAAGCAAAAGCTGCAGTCAATGAAAAAACAGGAAGCCATCTAAACAATGCGTTTGCATCGAACTTTGCTAAGTCAATGTTCTTATCAGTAACAGCACTTGCAATTTTATCTTTCATAGGGACTAGGATGTTTACACATATAGACTTGAACCTCTATGGATATATGGTTGGAACAATCGTCTTTCTAGGAGGCTTCTTCTATCGATTTATTGCTTGGGGAGAACGTCCACCAACAAAGATCATTTTGAAAAAAGGGATGAAATTGTTATTTAGAAAGTCTACACCAAAAACTTCCGTTGATCATCTTGCAACATACAATTTCATCTGGAATAGGGGAATTTACCGATGGACTCAACACGTGTTAATTGGATGGGGATGTATTCTATCTTGCCTCGTCACCTTTCCTCTCGTTTTTGGATGGATGTATTTTACGATGGATGACAATGGCTTCTATAACATTATTGCGTTCGGCATAAAAGTAATGACTGTCCCTGCGGAGGGCATCATCGCAAACCTTTCTTATAATGCACTAAACATCACTGCGGTTATGGTTATTACGGGCGTATGTATGGCATTGTACCGTCGCCTAAAAAATATGCAAGCAAGAGCAGAGCAGAAATTCCTTTATGACTTCATGCCTTTATACATGCTACTTCTTGTGAGCATAACAGGCTTATCTCTAACGTTTATGAACATCTTTTTAGACGGTGCTGGACAGCCAGCAATGTCATTAATTCATCAGTGGTCAGTCATTATTACGTTAATCTATCTACCATTCGGTAAGCTAGCACACATTCCTTTCCGTCCAATGAGTGTTCTCGCAAGAAACTATAGAGAGCATTATGCTGAGCAATCGATGAAAGAATGTAAAGTTTGTGGAGATCAATTTGTGTCATCAGAACAATCGCAAGATGTCGTCGATGTGCTTAACGTGAATGATATTCAATTCACAACGAAGGAAGGTCATCATCTAGCGGAATTGTGTCTTCCATGCAGAAGAAAGTATCGGATTTCACAATTTTCAGGGTTCCCTACCCATGAAGTGAAGGTCAAGGAGGCAAACCAGAATGCAAAGGGATAAGTTTTATAAGGAAGTTGAGAATGTATACCATCCAAATGAAACATTAGTCAAAACACATTGCAGTTATTGTGGTATGCAATGCGGGATGAATCTACGTGTTAATACCCAAACAAATAAAATAATTGGGGTTGAACCTCGTTATGATTGGCCAGTTACAGTCGGAAAAATGTGCCCAAAAGGTGTAACAGCTTATCAGCAAACAAATCATAAAGACCGCTTGTTAAAGCCGTTGATCCGTGATAATGCTGCACTCAAAGGTACTACGGAAGGTTTTCGCGAAGCAAGCTGGGATGAAGCGTATGAGCTGATTTCAAAGAAATTCATAGAGCTTCAAAAAGAGTATGGTAAAGATACTTTATCGGTATTCAGTGGCGTGTCCATGACAAATGAAAAGTGTTATTTAACAGGGAAATTCGCTCGGGTTGCTCTCGGAACGCGCTATATCGATTATAACGGTCGCTTTTGTATGTCAAGTGCAGCTGGAGGGTTCCTCCGTACATTTGGTGTTGATAGAGGCTCTACGCTTCCATGGACAGATATCCATGAAACAGACTGCTTATTTATCGCTGGAAGCAATACTGCTGAATGTCACCCAACATCCATGTTTAGGATTTGGAACGTGCAAGAAAGGGGCGGCTATATCATTGTAGTTGACCCGCGTGAAACACCGATTGCAAGAAGAGCTGACCTTCACCTAGATCTACAGCCTGGTACTGACCTGGCACTTGCTAATGGCATTGTAAATCAGCTAATCCAATTGGGCTATATAGATGAAGATTTTATCAATAACCATACAAACGGCTTTGAAGAAACGAAGGAACTTGTGAAAGATTACACACCAGAATACACGAGCACGCTGACAGGTGTAGCACCTGAAAAAATCATTCGTGCAGCAGAGCTGTACGGTAAGGCACCAAATGCAGTTGTTATGTTTGCCCGTGGAGTGGAACAGCAACACAAAGGGGTAGATAATGTTTCTGGTTATACAAATATGGCGCTTGTTACAGGGAAAATTGGCCGTCCGAAGTCAGGTGTCGCAACTTTTACAGGGCAAGGGAACGGTCAAGGTGGCAGGGAGCATGGACAGAAATCAGATTTGCTTCCAGGATACCGTAAGATTACTAACCCTGAACATGTGAAAGAAATATGCAAGGTTTGGAATATTACACCTGATGAAATGCCACAGGCTGGTGTATCAGCTTATGAAATGTTCGAGCTGATGGAGGAGAAAACGATTCGAGGTTTATACCTCCTCTGCTCTAATCCGGCAGTTTCTGCACCAAATCTAAATTATGTTCGCAAAACATTAAAGAATTTAGACTTTATGGTTTGTGCGGATTTCTATCTATCAGAATCAGCACAATTTGCCGATGTCGTTCTTCCTGCAGTCACTTGGTCAGAGGATGAAGGAACAGTTACTAATATTGAAGGGCGTATTATCAAGATTAATAAAGCTCAGGAGCCTGTAGGAGAATCGAAGCCTGATTGGCAAATACAAGTTGAACTTGCTGAACGCCTAGGACGTGGTAAATATTTCTCTCATTTGACAACAGCTAAAGCTATTGCAGATGAGTTCAGATTGGCAACAAAAGGTGGTAATGCAGACTACTATGGTGCAACATGGGACAAAATCGATAAGCAGGATGGAGTGTTTTGGCCTTGTAAGGATGAGCATGATGAGGGTACTCCACATATGTTTTTAGATAAGAAATTCTATCATCCAGATGGAAAAGCAAAGATATGTGCACTTCCTTATCGTCCTCCTGCAGAGGAGCCATGTGATAAATATCCTCTTCGTTTAACAACTGGACGAGTTGTCTATCACTATCTATCAGGAAACCAAACAAGGAGAATATCGTTCCTGCATGACATGTGCCCAGAGCCATTTGTAGAGATTCATCCGGAAACAGCAGCTAAATACAATATGGACCATGAGGAACAAGTCCGCTTGTTTACTAGAAGAGGCGAAGCAATTTATAAAGTTAAAATAACAGAAGCGATTCGAAAGGATACCGTTTTTGTTCCGTATCACTTTGGTAACGAGGATTCTATTAACCTATTAACAATTGCAGCACTAGATCCTATGTCCCGTATGCCAGAATTTAAGGCGTGTGCTGCACAATTGGAAAAAGTCGAAATAAAGAAGGTGCAATAAATGAAAAAGAGGCTGTACTTAGAACTTGAAAACTGTATAGGGTGCCGTTCATGCCTCGCTGCATGTACGCAATGTGGTGGGCATGAAGAACGTAACAGGAACTACGTTTATGATGTTAACCCTCTTGTTAACCGGCAGACGATGCCTCTTATGTGTCTACACTGCGAAAATCCAGCATGTGCAAGAAGCTGTCCAGCCCAGGCTATCCAAATACATGAAACAGGGGCAGTATTATCAGCACTTGTTGAGAAATGCATCGGCTGTCAAAACTGTACAATCGCATGTCCTTATGGCATACCGAAATTTGATACAGAACAGAACTTAATGTATAAATGCGATTTATGTATAGATCGGACAAAAGACGGCATTCCACCTATGTGTGCTAGCGTATGCCCTTCCAACACACTTCAATGGCTGACAGAAGAAGAAATTGAAAACAAAAAGAAGCAGTTTAACCTAGATAACGACAAATGGGTTACAAGCATGCCGTACCTAGAAGGTGAAACAAACGTGAAAGTAAATCTTCCTGGGATCTTGCAAGGCATTACAAAGTTATATTAGGAGGGATGAGGGATGTCTGATAACAACAAAATTCCCTTTAATGAAGATAATTATACTCATAATATAGAGCGGAATAATGAAAGAAGACTGGACAGACGCGGGTTTATGAAAACATTGGTTGGAGCTGCAGGTGTATTCGCAGTGTCTTCCCTTCCATGGGGAGCAGTAGCAGCTAAAGAATTAATGGGTCTAGGAGACAAAGAATATCCACTTAAGAAAATAACTGACGTAAGCAACTTACCAATTGGTGATGCAGTAGAATTCAAGTTCCCTAGTGAGCATGATGACGCCATTTTGATTCGCTTGGCAGAAAACAAATATGTTGCATATCAGAATGCATGCACACATTTACGCTGCCCAGTTTTCTGGGTGAAGGAGGAAGGTGAAATGATTTGTCCTTGCCATCATGGCAAATTTGATGTTGAAACAGGTGCTCCTACTGCAGGACCTCCAAGAAGACCTCTGCCTGAAATAAAGGTCAAAGTTGAAAACGGTGCAATTTATGCAGAAAGGGTGAAGCGTTATGAAACGTAGCTATATAGGTGTAATCATCTTAAGCGCTATTTTATTATTAAATATTGTCTTTACCCAGTATATGGTTCATCAATACTATTATGAAAACTACGTAAATGTGTTGATTTTTGCCGGTTTAAATTTTGTATCATTCCCCTTAGCAATACTAGCTTATAAAAAGACGATTAACGTGAGGCGTGAGTGTGATGAACAGTGAAACTTATATTGATTTTTGTTTCGTAAGGAAGTCAACTGGCAACTTTATAGCTGTTGTTGAGCCTATGCTAACCGAGCTATTCAATGAGGTTAACTTAAACTGGTATCTTGAAGAAAAGAACGAGCAAGGCATCGATATCGTCGTAGCAGAGGTTAAGGGTATGAGCAGATGGAAATCTGAAGAAGAAACAATCCATTATATCGAAGACCACGCTCGCGACCAATTTTGGGAATATTTACAAGGATACAAAATGTATATATATCCTCCTAAGAAAGGGTGCAGCACTTGTGGAACTCGTTAACAAAAACGACTTGAATTCTTTTGTCCTACAAAATGTGGAGGTAGCTATTTTCGGTGATCAAGATGATGACAAAGCTCCCTTTGTACCTAGAATCATTCAAAAAACAGCTTTGTGTCCAGATGAGACTCATTTGCGCATTTATTTTGATCATATGAACTTCTTTGCAGTCCCGTTAAGTTCACATGTAAACAAACACGATAATGAATGGAAAGCTTTTGATTCAGAACAAGAATTATATTACGTAATTAGAAAGGTGAGTGCCTAACATGAGTAAGAACAAACGAATTACCCAGTGGAACCCAGAAGATGACAAGTTTTGGCAACAAGAAGGAAAAAAACATGCGACAAGAAATTTGTGGATATCAGTTCCAACATTAATGATGGCTTTTATTGTATGGCAAATTTGGTCAGTAGTAGCTGTACGCTTAAATGATATAGGTTTTAACTTTACGGCTGAGCAGCTATTTACACTAGCTGCAGTTCCTGGACTTGTAGGCGCAACATTACGATTCTTTTATACTTTTGCGGTAGGAACATTCGGTGGACGTAACTGGACAGTATTCTCAACAGCAATCCTTACAATTCCTGCAATCGGAATTGGGTTCGCGGTTCAAAATCCCGAAACTCCATATTCAGTTATGCTATTGCTAGCAGCACTTTGTGGACTTGGTGGCGGGAATTTTTCATCAAGCTCTGCTAATATGAGCTTCTTCTTCCCTAAGAAAGAAAAGGGAACAGCTTTAGGCATTAATGGTGGATTAGGTAATATGGGTGTATCTGTAGTACAATTTGTAACACCACTTATTATTGCAACTGGATCTTTAGCGTTTTTAGGAAAAGGGCAACAACTCACAAACGGTGAAGTAATATGGCTACACAATGCTGCATTTATCTGGGTTGTACCTATCGTCATATTGACCATTGTTGCATATTTCGGAATGGATAATATTCCTACTGCAAAACAATCTGTGTCAGATCAATTTGTTGTTCTTAAACGCAAGCATACATGGGTTATGACCGTTCTTTACGTAGCAACATTCGGTTCATTTATCGGTTATGCAGCAGCTTTTCCTTTACTATTAAAAGCTCAATTCCCAGAATATCTATCTGTCGCTTTCCTAGGTGCATTCCTTGCTGCAGCAGCAAGACCAGTTGGCGGATGGATGTCTGATAAATTCGGAGGAGCAATTGTTACCGCTTGGGTATTTATATCAATGATCTCTGGATCTATAGGTGTAATCTATTTTACAAATATGGAAGTTTTCTCTGGTTTCCTTGCATCATTCCTACTGTTATTTATTGCATCTGGAATCGGTTCTGGATCAACGTTCCAAATGATACCTGGTATCTTCCCTGTTAAAGAAGCAGCTCCTGTTTTAGGAATTACGGCTGCATTTGCAGCATATGGTTCATTCTTTATTCCAAAACTATTTGGGTGGTCTGTTGAATCAACAGGAACACCAGTCAATGCTTTTTATATCTTTATTGGATTGTATGTCATTTCATTAGTATTAAACTGGTATTACTATCAGCGAAAGGTACACTCAAAAGATAAAGAAGTTGCAAAAGCATCATAAATAAGACCTGGTGTGCTGCAATCATACTTTACATGTTAAAGAAATAAGGGGGGTGCATGAAAGACATGCCTAAAAAGCAAAAGAATATTTCATCATATATTATTCAGTCTCAAGAGGATGAAATTAAACGAATTGCTCTAGAATTGCATGAAGGAGTGAGTCAAAACCTCTATAGCTTATATACGAGTATGGAATTTTTAAGAACGGCAATAGATCAACAAGGAATGAAAGAATATATTGATGATATGACGCAAATGCTAGAAAAAACAATAAATGAAATGCGTATTCTTGCTGTCGAATTGCATCCACCTACCCTTCCTACTCTTGGCTTACTGCCTGCTTTGAAAAGCTACTTAAAGCTTTATACTTCAACATATGGAGTTATTGTTGAGGTAGTAAGCGAAGGCGATGAAATGAGAATGGATGAACGAACAAACATTACGCTATTTCGAGTGTGTCAGGAAGCCTTAGCTAATATAGCAAGGTACGCAGATGTAATGAAAGCTCATATTACTTTCATGTGGAAACCTAAGGTGTTAAAAATAAACATTCACGATTCTGGCAAAGGCTTTGATGTGAACACCGGCATGAAAAAATCCACAGGTCTTGCAGCTATGATCGAACGATTAGTGTTAATCGGAGGCACGTGCACCATTACTTCTAATATAGGAGAAGGGACTTCAATAGACATCACCCTTCCGTTATAGAGAAACATATAGGCAAGGGGTGTGCATAGCATATTCCCTTGTTTCTTTTTTAACATAATGACTATAATATAAGTGCAAACATTAGTAAGGGGGAGCGGGATTGATTACAATTTTGCTATGCGATGACCATGCTGTCGTACGAATGGGATTAAAAATGCTATTAAACAACCAAGGGGATATGCAGGTTGTTGGTGAGGCTTCTGAAGGGAATGAGGGCATTCAACAGGCGCTTGAGCTTAATCCAGATGTTGTCGTTATGGACTTAAGTATGCCCCATGGTAAAGATGGTTTATCCGCGACATCAGAATTAAAAAAGCTTATGCCTAATATAGCCATTCTCATTTTGACAATGCATGATGACGAAGAATATTTATTCAGAGCTATCCAAGCAGGTGCATCAGGCTGTATTTTAAAAAGTGCGCCACATGATGAGTTGGTTGCTGCTATTCGCTCTGTTGCGATTGGCGACGCCTATTTGCACCCTAATGCTACGAAACGATTGATGGAAGAATATCTCGGAAATGTGAAAGATGGAAATGCCGACACTTTTAACTTATTATCAAATAGAGAAAAAGAGGTCCTTACATTGATTGCTAAAGGCTTTTCTAATAAGGATATTGGTGAAAAATTGGTCATCAGTGTTAAAACTGTGGAAACGCATAAAGGAAATCTGATGGAAAAACTTAAAATGAAAACTCGTCCAGAGCTTGTAGCTTATGCATTAAAAAAGGGGTTATTAGGCTATGGAATATAAAGTAAGTAGGTTGGCAGCCTGCGATGAGCAGATTAATCAAGTATGTGAAAAATTATTATTACAATTAAAATGCGATTTTATTGGCTTAGCCCTGCAAAATACTGAAGGGCCCAACATAAAATGGCATTATGCTGCTGGAAACAGCAACGATAAATATAAACGCATAACACTTAGGTTTGGCAAAGGGATAGCTGGGAGAGTGATCTCTACAGGTAGGCCCATGTATATAGAAAATTTCCCAGAAAAAATATTGGGAAAGGCGCTTGAGTATCCTATTATGCTTGCTGAAAATATTCTTTTTGCGTATGCTGTCCCGATTTTTTTAAATAACATCCCTAAAGGAGTCATATTGGCAGGTAACAGGGAAAAAAGAGCTATAAATGAACCCGAACAAGCAACAGTTAGAGAAACAGCGAAAATATTGGAAGAGAAATTAAACAGACTAATTTAATGCAACTGGAGGCCAATAATATGGACAGGAATCATCTTTCACTTGATCCTACTAAGATTGATCCTGGTTCAAGAGATGCTACCATTCTCCTTAATGGTTCTGGCATCATCTCATATATAAACCAGCACGGATGTAACAATTTTGGTTATAAGGCAAAAGAATTAATCGGAAAGACGCTGTCATACATACTTCCTGACTTAGTTATAAATGAAAATCGTGAAGGTAAGATCATACACCAATACGGGAGACACCGTGATGGTCACACATTTTCACTTTTTATTAAAATAAGCTCTTTTAAACTACATAACGAGTTATTCTTCCTCATGAACTTATACACTGTAAAAGATAGGTCGAGATTAAACGAGCAACAAAGCTACCAATTGAATGAACTTGTTGACCTTAAATTTGCACTCGATGCCTCCTCCATTGTCGCGATCACTGACCAAAGAGGTATCATTAACTATGTTAATGATCAATTTTGTAAAATCTCAAAATACTCAAGGGACGAGCTTCTTGGGAAAGATCATAAAATTATTAATTCTGGCCATCATTCCAAAGAGTTTTTTAAAGAGCTTTGGACAACAATTTCCTCAGGTCATGTTTGGAAAGGCGAATTAAAAAACAAAGCGAAGGATGGTACATATTATTGGGTGGATACTACTATTGTACCGTTCTTAAATGAGGATGGGATACCTTATCAGCATTTAGCCATTCGCCATGAGGTGACTCAAAGAAAAAATGCTGAAGAAGAGCTTAAAAAAATGATGACAAAAATCATTGATATACAGGAAGATGAAAGGAAGCGCCTATCACGAGAGCTTCATGATGGCATAGGACAAAATTTATATAGCCACCTCATAACGATAAATAGGCTGAAGGAAGAAATAAACCACACACTTCTTGACCAACTTCAAGATGAAGCGACTGAAATTATTGAAGAGCTTCGTGATATTTCTTGGGAATTGCGTCCATCTGTTCTGGATGATTTAGGTCTCATCCCTGCCATTAGATCGTATTTAGTCCGTTATACAGAATACTATCAAATTAGCGTCCATTTTGATTGTTTTTTAAATTATCGACTAAACTCAAACAAAGAAATCACTATTTATAGAATTATTCAGGAAGCACTTACGAACATTAGAAAATATGCTCATACCGAAGACGCAACTGTTACCATTAGAGAAATGGATGAAGAAATCCGTGTAGTCATTGAAGACAAAGGTAAAGGTTTTAATATTGATAATATTTCGCGTGGAGTAGGACTGTTCAGTATGAAGGAAAGAGCAAAAGCCGCTGGAGGTTCTATTCGAATACATTCCACCGAAGGCAAAGGAACAACAGTTGTCTTAGAAATTCCGCTGGGGGTCTGACCCCCAACACTTTAATGTAATAACGTCATAAAACCCCTTTGTTTATTTAATGTATATGTTGATTGAAACAAAGTTAAACAGCCAAAAGAAAAATTGCTTTGAAAAAAATGATCTAAATGCACTGCTAATGTATTTATTAAACCTCTACTAAAACAGTTTTTGTAAACTTTGTTGCTTGTTGTCATTACCATAAAGAAGAAGTGATGCCACGATCGTGTTTATGATTAGTGTGAAAACAACCTTATAAAATGATACGCTTCTTCCTGAAATGCCCATATCAATTTATTGCTTCTTAATAAACATACACATCCCCTTACTTCACTTAGTATCTCAAACATTATAGTAGCCATGAAATCATGAAAGAAATTCCTAAATACAAGCAAAGAGGGGAGTATAATATTGTATCGTACTTTGAAAAGGTTGTATTTTTCACTCTCTTAAAGAACCCCAAATATTTAAAATCACCTATTGCTCTAATCAAAAAAATGAATGTAAGAATGATACTCGCCCATTTCACCCCAGAATTTAATTCCCAAAATGGAATGAGTTCATTTTGACCTAATAATATAACCCCCACACAAATTAACCCGACTGCAACAATGAGGGTTTCAAACCATCTAGGGGTAAACAATGTGCCTCCCTCTGTTTTTTCTGGTAATGAAGCTTGAAATCCCCATGTACCACCAAAAAGCCAATAAAAATGCAACAAACTAACTAAACCTAAAATCGTTACCGGTAAGTAAATAAACAATAGCTGCACCATATTACCTCCTAATGTAGGTTTTCGTACTTCGAGCCTCCATCAATTCCTTGCCAAACCACTTCAAACTGATCTTGGAAAATAGTAAAGATATCGTTACTTTGGCCTTCATTAACAGACCAACTAATTAAAGTATTAAAATAGATTCCTATTAGTACTGAGGCAATCGTCTTTGAGGAAAAATGTGTAGGTAACATGTCGTTTGTTATAGCGTCTTCAAGCAATTCAGCTAAGCTTTCTTTAAAAAAACCAATATTCCTTGTTTCATCCTTTAATGCTGATCTAATGGTTTCAGATAGCGTAAGCTTTAGGAGATCAGTATTTTCCAAATAGACGGATAATAGTTCCTTAAAAATAAGTAGAAGCTTTTTTTTAATTTTTAAATCCTGATGTTTTTTTATGATCTCTTGAAGTAAATCATTCTGAGAATGACCCAAATACAATAAAACGTGTTCCTTCTTCGGAAAGTAATTAAAAAATGTTCCTTTAGCGATTCCACATGAAGAAGCAATATTTTCAACTGTCACATTGTCATACCCATATTCCTTAAACAATTCAATTGATTTAAGAAATATCTGTTTTTTTAATTCTTTTTTTCGTTCTTCACGTAACATAGATTTTCCTCCTCTCTATTAAAATGACTATAGTCAATTTATGACTATGGTCATTTTAACACATACTCCTTTAAATTACAAATAAATACATTTAATAATCTCACATTCAACTCAAAACACTTCTTATTACTCATCCGTTCACGTATTAGACCCTTACACGTGAGTTATTTCAACCGCTGCTTCATGATGTCATTGTTAATTACCTATAACACTTAATGTAGTTTTTTTGGTTCACCTAGATCAATGGTCACTTCCATCACAATGAATAACATTGCTTAATATGTGTAGTTTTATTCTTCACCAATTATGAATACTGTTCAGTCAATAATGAACTAAAATGAATGATCAGCTCTTGAATGACTTAATCATTAACTTAACAACCAACACTGAGACTGCTAGTATGGTTACTCAACAATCTCGGACAAATCATAAAGAAAGACGCTTTTTATAGTAAAAAGCGCCACTTTTTGCTTATCATTCCCAGTAATCATATATATTTTTTCTGACCATTCCTCTACTGTGTTTAAAGGCTTTCATAGAGTAATGCATCATTCATACTTAGTAAGGAGGATATTTTCTAACACCTACCAAAGGCCAAAACAACCACATTAAATAACATTTTCTAATGAGTCATGGTAGTGTTATATATTCAAAGCAAATAATTTAAGCTCTTCCGTATCATTTGGAAGTGTCATATACCCTTCAAGCTCCATACCAAGCTTCTCTAATAATTTGGCAGACGAATAGTTATCTTTTGAGGTGATTGCTACAAGACGGTTTAAGTTCAGTCCTTTAGCAAATTCCACTGTCCCTCTAGCTGCCTCATACGCATATCCTTTAGATTGATAGTCAGCCAAAAATGCGAAACCAATATCCACATCCTCAAGACCGGCCCTCTTAATCAGCCCACACAAACCAATCGGAGTGTGATCTTCCTTAGTCTCTGTCAAGAAAAGGCCAAAACCCTCTCGTTCATACATCGCTCGAGGTCCAGATGCAATATAATCTTTCGCATCATCCAATGTCTTAATTCCCTTATCTCCTATGTATTGAAGCCATCCAGGCTCATTCAATAATGTTAGGATAAATGCATCATCACTGTATTCTACCCACCGAAGAATTAATCTATCAGTTTCGATAACTTTCACTCGAATCACCTCGTTTATGATCTCGATTTCTATTAAATAGTATAACATTTCGACCTAACTTATGACGTCATGCAACTTGGGAGTCACTTCTTTTTCGGGTTATTTATTTTTTCCTACAAGATTCTTTGTTTATGAGATACACATTATATTGATTAAGGACACACACAGAGGCTATTCCGGCGTTTATTTATTGCTTTTCGTAATAAGAGCTAAACATGAATATAACTAGTATTCGGGGCATCTCATCTTTTATAAAAAATGATTTAATGCACATCATGTCCTATAATGTAAGCGAAAAAGCAACAAAGGTTACGCACAGATTTTATAAAGAACATTTGGATTAATTATCCTCTAATATTCCCCTGCCCACAATTTCTAGGACAGGGTACAAAGTCTATTACTGGATGGGATTGTAGCTCCACCTAGTCAATCGCTTGCTCTAGCACGGAGTTTTATATTTATAATATCTATACGCAGCATAGTACATAAAAAAAAGATAATTTCATTTAAAAGCATTTAGTCAATAATCGTCACATACACACCCCATAGTTACATAGGAAAGCTCAAGATAACTAGGATAAAATAGTGCTCATTTTTAATGATAATTTTGTGTGCAATTATAGAATGTTTATGACCAAAATTTCCACCATTTTTTTTTCTTGGCTACGGCTTGTTTCTTTGCTTCCATACTTTGATTCAGCAACACCATTAGCTTTTCATCAATCATCTTTAATGTTTCGTCTAATAATTTCTGCTGTTCTTCAAACTTCATAACGTTGTATAAATCACTTATTTTGGAGACTTCCTTTTCCACAACCGCTTCGATATTGCTCTTTGTTGCCAATAATGATTGCAAAAGGACGACCTGACTGCCCGTATTATTCCCCTGTGGCCCTTGTTCTCCTTGCGGTCCCTGCTCTCCTTGTGGCCCTTGTTCCCCTTGTAGTCCTTGTTCTCCTTGCAGTCCTTGTTCTCCTTGCGGTCCTTGTTCTCCTTGCAGTCCTTGTTCTCCTTGCAGTCCTTGTTCCCCTTGTAGTCCTTGTTCTCCTTGCAGCCCTTGTTCTCCTTGCAGTCCTTGTTCTCCTTGCAGTCCTTGTTCTCCTTGCAGTCCTTGTTCTCCTTGCGGTCCTTGTTCTCCTTTCGGTCCTTGTGATCCCTGTTGCCCACGTGGTCCTTCTGGCCCCTGTTTTCCTTGTGGTGGTGGCGGTATGATCTTATAGCTGTTACAAACGTTATCTTTTTCATCGTTATACATCATTTTCACCTCATTTTTTTCTTTATATTATGAGGATTGAAATTAGCATGTATAGACGTGTGTGTAGTCTCAATTAACTGTATATGTGTGTATGTATCATTCATTTCCTGATTTTATAAATTCATTTTTCAAGAGTTTTAGTGTTGTATTTAACAAAGGCTGTTTTCGCATTGATTGTTGCTTTTCGTTCAAAGATATAAGCACGTAAACATATAGCATTCGTGGCATCTTTTCTATTTAAACAATTATTGAGCACTCCTAAAACTCGTCAAACTGTCCATTTTTAATCAAAATAGCAACAAAGTTTACGAAAAGAGCCTTAACAAAACAAATGGAAAATTAATTTAAATTATAAAAGCACCCATATTTGAGTGCTTTCACTAAAATAAGGGGGTAAAACACAAATATTGAAAAAACCTTAAATTGTATCGGGATAAACTTAAACATTTTTACGTACTATTGGAAAGATATATAAAACTATATGGTAGAGCCCTCTAGCATTATCAATGGTCAAATTCATATTTTCTATTAACGAAGTTTATATCTAGGAGTGATACAAATTTCACCAGAAGCAGGATTATCAAGTGCTGGTGCAGTAACTTGAATATTATCAAAATCAGTTACGGTGAACGCGACACAGCTGTCAGCGAATACGTTTACTGAGTCAACGACAGTTGCACCTCTTCTGAACATTACTATAAATGTTGCAACTTGACCTGCAGTGATTGAGATGGTTCCAGTAGCTGTAACCAATACATTCGTTACATAAACTTCTTGAACTGCATTAGCTGTTAATGTGAAGTTACAACAGGATTGATCTTGAAAAAATTCACTTGTAGAACAGCATGAAAAACAACAATCTTTGTGAACACCTTTTTTATCTTTACATGAACATGACACAAATTTCACCCCCTCAACCATTATTTATAATAGTTAATGCAGTTATACAGCTTTTGGTATAGGTATATTTCTAACTGATGAGGCCCTTATTTTGTTAGCAAAGTGATATGGGTTATATATTCAGCACGTAGAGTGAAAAATTTACATAACATAAATTATTGTTAAACTCTAAGAAAAATTTGAAAAGAGAGGTGAGAACACATTGTGTCTATGTCTTTTAATAATCAACTAAAACACTGTATAGAAGCCAACAAAGTATTCGATTGGATTACTCCCTTGCTTAAAATAACGATTAAAGAAGCGATTGATATTAAAGACAACCTCTTTGAAGATTGTGTATGCTGTGATTTCAGTGTTCCATGTAATAGTGGCAGCCCCTTTACAGTCTGGAAGAGCATCGGAGTGGAAAATGTGACGGGTAATTTCTCTATCTTTTTCCAAAGTGGTTGTGACGGTGAATTAGTAGTGTTCGTAAATGGAGAAGAAATTAATATTATTAATGAGGGACAAGAATTTTGTGCAACATTTGCTGATATGAAGTCAATTGAAGTTCTTTGTCGCAATGAAACAGGGGAACAAGGAGTTTGTAAAGGTGAGCTGAAATTAAATATTAAGCACAAACCTACTGGTGATGAAATCGACATTAAGAACGTAAAATGTTTTATTTCAGACAGTTATGGAAAACGACTAGAGCCACACAGTTTCTGTTTTATTAAGTGTAAAGAACTTTCCAACCCTAAAAACAGAAAAGAAGTAATCGTCAAACTTCCTAATGGGAAAACAACTACATTACAAAAAGTAGTTGTTTTAAAACAAGGCTTTGTAACAGTTGTAATTTTTAATAAAAAGGGAGAGGAAAGTACTTGTAGAGTATTTCCATTTTGTGAAATTGAAACCTTTTTATTATGTGCACCTGTTGGCACAACCGTTGACTGTAAAATTGATGATGTTATATGTGAAGCTTTCCTTGTTCCATCTTTAAAAGTACCTAACTGTTTTGAGTTATTTATAAGACTTGATATTTGCCAAAACATAAAAGTAACAGGAGCGGTCAAACTAAAAATACTAGCTGAGCAATGTAATCCACGAGATAATGTGATACCGGAAGAAATTTGTCAAGTTGAATCCGAGCCCCCAGCTTGCCCGTTTTTTTAGTGGGGGCAAATAGTTCTTTATTCTATTGACTGTCTGAATTGATTCAGAAACCACTTTATAGATTAATAGTAAATATAAAGATATTATATTATTCTTCTCCACCTTTTCCTCTTCAAGATCTTTAAACATACATGTATGAAGTTCTGTAATTCTTTGAAATGTACCAATATCATGAATCAAATTAGGACAAACATACACACTTTTCTTATAAATAATTCCATAAAATAATGTATTAAAATATATTTTTAAGGTAGATGATAAAATGAAACCAATAGTCTCAGGCTACACAGGATTTTCATGCTGTACAAGAAAAGAAGCAAAATGTTGTAAACAGTTATGTTCTCAAGGAGATATAAATTCTCCAAATATTACTGGTATTATACCAATAAATACAACGCGAGTTATTTATGAAGCAATCCCAGATAATATTGGTAAAACAGGGATGCTTACATTCCATAATATCCCTAACGGAGGAAATGGACCTATAAATTTAACCTTAGTACCTCATGTCGGACCCTCACCTCCAGATATCACCATAAACCCAGAAGAAATTCAAACAATATCTTTTGAAGATATGATAAGAATTGAAGCAAGTACAACAGAAGAATTTTCTGGAGAATACTCATTCGAAATTTGTACATTATTAGATGCAAAAGACAATTGTTGTGAAATATTATGTTCACAAACTAATCCAGTTCTGAGTACTCAAATAGAACCTAATCAAATACAACCGGACATCATTTACCAAAACTCACCGAATAATATAGGAAAAACAGGAATGATTTCGTTAAGAGATGTTTCAGAACTTATCACTTTAAATTTTGAACTTCAAACAGGAGTTACAATACCTATTATGGTAAATAGTGACCAAGGAATAACTATCCCCTTTGAGGATGTAGTGGAGATTAATGTAAATAACGCTTCTGATGAGGTTGTTAATTTGGTATACACAATATGTACATTACTAGGTTCAAACAAAGCTAAATAAACTTTGTTTCTATATATACACACCTCATGTTCTCCATTAGTTAATTTAGCGGTGGATTGTCTCCATTTAATTAATTTAACTTACAAGAAGTACATTATCTTTTCTTTAGCCTACACAACGGATTTATGCTTTCGAAAGGATGTTCATTCTTTATAATTGAAAACAAATTTTTCTATCGGATTAATAATTAAATGAAACTATAATGAGTTTTTGAAATTTAGTATGATCTATCTAATAGAAAATAGATATGTTTAATAACATTCTCAAATACTGCAAAAAAACTGGTTAGCACTATAACTAACCAGTTTTTTATTACAAAATTATTGTTCGACTTCAATCATTCAATATTATACAAATAAAGTTTATCTTTTAATGATTTAATCCAACACTAGGTTAAGACTGAGTTTTAGAATGGCCTGGAATTGGGTATCATTTTGTGATACTAAAAGATGGAACAATCATATGGTGTCACAGTCTAGGAGTGATGTCTCATCATGTAGGAGATTCAAACAAACATAATTTGTATTTACCTTGAGGGTGACTTCCGTTTTGAAAAACCACCTCTCTCACAAAGAAGGTAAGATCAATAATACTTACCTTTAGGTAAGTACCTGTACTAATTGTGCGTACTTACATAATATGTGCTGTTGAGTTTATAATAAATTCCGAGGTTAAAATAAATAAAATTTAGGAGGATGACATGAAGACTCTTGTTGTCATAGCACACCCAAATATAGAAACATCCGTTGTTAATAATAGATGGGTTGAAGAATTAAAAAAACACCCTGAACAATATACTATCCATGAGATATATAAAGTTTATCCTGATGGGAAAATAGATGTAGAAAAAGAACAAAAATTGGTTGAATCTCATGGAAATCTTATTTTTCAGTTTCCTATCTTTTGGTTTAATTGCCCACCTCTTCTTAAACAATGGATGGACGATGTTTTAGCTCACGGATGGGCCTTTGGTCCAGAAGGAGATAATTTACAAGGTCGTAAGCTTGCTCTTGCTGTATCTGCCGGAATAAGAAATGAAGATTACAGTGATAATGGAAGATATCAATTCACACTTGAACAGATTTTAGTTCCATTTAAAACAACTGCTTTATATTGCAAAGCAGATTATCGTTCGTTCTTTGCGTTTTATGGCGCAGAATATGAACCATCGAAGAGTGAAATTGAACAAAGTGCGCATGATTTTCTAGAATTTCTTAAGGCAATATAACAAAAAAAGTATTCTCTAATTCAGAGAATACTTTTTTTGTTATAACTCCTACTTGCCAACTTCGGAGACTGACAAACGATTTTTCTCTCCCCACTCGCACATCATATCTAATAACGGAATGAGGGAAAGTCCTCGTTCAGATAATGAATATTCAACTTTTGGAGGTATTTGGGGAAACTCTTTTCGTATAATAAGATCATCTCTTTCAAGCTCTTTCAACATGACACTTAACGTTTTAAATGGAATTGTAGCAATACACCTTTTCAACTCATTATGACGCATAACCTTATTTTCAAAAAGCCAATACATAATAATCATTTTATATTTACCGCCTATCAATGACAGTGTATAACCAAAATCAGTACTTTTTAACTCAACACCAGTTGGAACGCATGTTTCACTCACAACTTATATCCTCCTTCTGATCAAATAGTACATCCTCTAAGTAGCTATATTTAATAATATATCATAGTCATTATTCATTATTCATCAAATAGGGGTTCAGTCCCGAACATGTGGATTTACAATGCTAAGCTATTTAAGTGCTTATAACCCCTCTTCCGCAACAACAACCGATTGATCAAGCTTAGCTTGGCTCTTTATTTGTTTACTTTTTTCACGTAGATATATGATACTAAAGTCCAGTCTCTGGAGCTTGAATGGCAATTTAAGTATTGATATGGCCTTTTCACCTTCTGTTTTTAACAATGATTAAAAGAGTCGGAAAAAATTCAGTTGTAGTAACAATAATCAAGATCTAAATAGTAAAAAGTCTAAAAATAAGGATAATACATTCTACACATGTCCATTACTGTACCATCCCTTTTACTTTTTGTTTCACAAACGCGCTAAAACATAGACTTGTTTGATTACATTTTCAAATATATGCAAAAAAACTGGTTAGCACTATAACTAACCAGTTTTTTATTATAAAATCATTGTTCGAATTCGACCATCCAATATTATACTAATAAAGCTAAGCTGTAATTTGAAAACTCTTTTCTAAAATTTAATCAATCCTACTCAACAGTTACTGATTTGGCAAGGTTTCTAGGTTTGTCAACGTCGCAGTCGCGGTGTAGGGCTGCGTAATAAGAAATAAGTTGTAAAGGAATGACTGATACGAGTGGTGTGAGTAGCTCGTGAACAGTAGGGATGACAAAACGATCATCATCACTCTCCAAACCTTTCATAGTGATAATACAAGGGTTAGCACCACGTGCAACGACTTCTTTTACGTTTCCTCTAATACTTAAGTTGACAAGGTCTTGCGTGGCAAGTGCAATGACAGGAGTACCGTCTTCAATAAGGGCAATTGTTCCATGCTTTAACTCTCCGCCAGCAAAGCCTTCTGCTTGGATGTATGAGATTTCTTTTAACTTAAGTGCACCTTCAAGTCCTACATAATAGTCTATTGAACGACCTATAAAGAAGCAGTTTCTCGTTGTTGACAAGTACTCGCGTGCAATTTGTTCAAATTCTTCTTTTTCATTACATAGCACTTCCATTGCATTTGCAGCCATTCCAAGCTCTGTCACAAGGTCAAAATCTAAGCGTTCACCTTTTCGTTCAGCTGTTACTGCAGCTAATATCGCCAGTACAGCGATTTGGGCAGTATATGCTTTTGTTGATGCAACTGCTATTTCAGGTCCAGCATGTAGCAATAATGTGTAATCCGCTTCACGTGATAGTGTAGATCCCGGTACATTTGTAATCGTTAAGGCTTTATGACCAAGTTCCTTCACTTGGACAAGGACAGCTCGACTATCGGCTGTTTCACCACTTTGAGATATAAAAATAAACAGTGGTTTTTTCGATAACAGTGGCATATTGTAAGAAAATTCACTTGCTACGTGTACCTCAACTGGTACTTTAGCCATTCTTTCAATAAATTGTTTTCCGACTAAACCGGCATGATAACTCGTGCCACAAGCTACAATATAAATGCGATCTGCTTCGTCTAATGCCTCACTAATATGATGATCAATAGCCAATTTTCCACGGTCATCTTGATATTGTTGAATAATTTTGCGCACAACAAGTGGCTGTTCATCGATTTCTTTTAACATATAGTGTGGGTATGTTCCCTTTTCTATATCACTCGCATCAAGCTCTGCAGTAAATGGCTCACGTTCTTTGACGACACCTTGTAAGTTTTTAATAACCATTTGCTGCGCCGTAACGATAACAATTTCCTTATCCATTAATTCGATGAACTGATCTGTTACTTGTAACATCGCCATTGCATCACTTGCAACAACATTAAAGTTGTCACCGACTCCAACTAATAATGGACTTTTATTTTTGGCTACATAAATCGTCTCATCATTTTCTGCATCTATCATTGTAATCGCATATGAACCTTTCAGTGCACTCATTGTTTTACGAAAGGCTTCTTCTACAGATAAACCTTCAACGACAAATTGCTCAATCATTTGGACAATAACTTCTGTATCTGTTTCACTTTGCAAAGTAATATTCTGTAAATATGCATTCTTTAACAATAAGTAGTTCTCTATTACACCATTATGCACTAACGTGAATCGACCAGATGCACTTTGATGAGGATGCGCATTAGTTTTACTAGGTACACCATGTGTAGCCCATCTTGTATGGCCAATCCCCATCGATGAGTCTACTTGACTATCTACATTTTCTCGTAATGTAGCAATTCGTCCCTTTTCTTTAAATACGTGTACACCAGATTCATTTACTACTGCTATTCCAGCTGAATCATAACCACGATACTCGAGTTTCTCAAGCCCTTTTAATAAAATTTCCTTTACATCCTGTTGACCAATATATCCTACAATTCCGCACATGTTTCTTCGTCCTCCCTAATAATAAGGGGGCAAGGAAGTATGGGGACTTACTCGCCCCCTTGCCAAGTTGTTTTTTTTGCTGATTATACACATACGCTTGTGCAAAAAGTCACCTCTTTGTTTTCGTATATGCTTGCGGTCGTAATCAGTGCAACCGGGAGGTATCCGCCGATAAATCGATAAACCTCCTCCTCGTCAACTAAGTTGTTCGTCCTTTACTTAGTTCAGGCGCTTAAATATGTCGTTTTCCTACCCTACCTTTCTGTCCTTGAATAAAGCTATACCTAATATCTTACATGATTTCCATTCGTATCGTCAAATTTAACTGTATATTTTCACCACTGACCTCTAATCTTAAGCTATTGCTCTATTTATAAAATATGCATGATAAACACATTACGTGTTAGTTAAGCTGCCCATGAGCAAGATAGCATACTAAAAACACCCACACATATCTATTTCTTGTGAGGGTGTTTTCAGCTATTATTAAGAGCGAACTTGTACACATATTCTTCAAACGTTTAGCAAGTTTATACCTCTGATGTCTCTTCCTTCACGACAGCAACAATGCGTTCAACATATTCTTGGCACAATTCCTCTGTCGATGCTTCTGCCATCACACGAATGAGTGGTTCAGTACCAGATGGACGGACCAGAACTCGACCATTTCCATTCATTTCACGCTCAACAGATTCGATCACTTGTTTGATTTTATCATTTTCTAGCACTTTATTTTTATCAGTAACTCTCACATTCACTAGTAGCTGAGGAAACTTTTTCATTTCATTCGCTAGTTGAGACAATGGCTTTTGTGTTGCTCTCATAATGTTAACGAGCTGAATCCCTGTTAATAAACCATCGCCAGTCGTGTTATAGTCTAAAAAGATTATATGACCTGATTGTTCTCCACCTAGGCTATAACCATTTTTCTTCATTTCTTCGACAACATAACGGTCACCTACCGCTGTTTGTATACTTTGTACTTCAATTTCTTCTAATCCTTTATAGAAACCAATATTACTCATTACAGTAGAAACGACTGTTTGATGCTTTAGGCGTCCCTGCTCTTTCAAATATTTACTACAAATAAACATAATTTGGTCACC
Source organism: Bacillus sp. SM2101 (assembly GCF_018588585.1). NCBI lineage: Bacteria > Bacillati > Bacillota > Bacilli > Caryophanales > Bacillaceae > Bacillus > Bacillus sp. SM2101. Next base: position 6,679 of record NZ_JAEUFG010000024.1, on the reverse strand, counting down.
ATCAACAATATCACCGTTCTCATCAATAGCAATTAAACGATCTCCATCACCATCAAATGCAAGACCAAGGTCAGCCCCTTTTTCTTTAACGAGATCTGACAAACTTCCTGGATGTGTTGAGCCCACGTTATCATTAATATTCACACCATTTGGTGAAGTTCCCATCGTTGATATATCTGCTTCTAAATCAGCAAAAAGATGTGGTGCTAATGATGAAGTAGCACCATGCGCACAATCAAGTGCGACGTGTATGCCAGAAAAGTCTTCATCAACAGATTGTTTTAAAAACTGTAAATATTTTTGTCCACCTTCAAAGTAGTCATTCACTTGCCCTAAGTCGCCTCCGATTGGACGTGGCAACTCATCTTCAGGTCGATCCAGCAATTCTTCTATCTCTGCTTCTTGTTCATCTGACAATTTAAATCCATCAGGACCAAAGAATTTAATCCCATTATCTTGAACAGGGTTATGAGAGGCAGAAATCATTACACCTGCTTGAGAACCTAGCGCTTTCGTTAAGTAAGCAATACCTGGTGTAGAGATAACTCCTAATCTCATCACTTCGGCTCCAATTGATAGTAGACCTGCGACAAGAGCCCCTTCAAGCATATGACCAGAAATACGGGTGTCTCTCCCGATAAGAACTTTAGGACGTTCTTCATCCTTTGTTAGGACATACCCTCCAAAACGACCAATTTTGAATGCTAATTCAGGCGTCAACTCACTATTAGCAACCCCGCGCACTCCATCTGTACCAAAATATTTACTCATTTCCTTTATTCGCTCCTTTTTAGGACAATTACCGTTTATATATTTACTCAATACCAGATATATTAACTTTCACATTTTCTATAGGTATTTCCAAAGAAATATCAACTGGCTCAATGCCTTCTTCATTTAAAATAGACACCTCAACAGGTACTTCAAAATCTCCTACAGGTAAATTTGCTACATCAATCGTTACTTTAATATTACTGTTGCTTATATTTTCAATAGAGCTCTTTCTACCTGTTACCGTTATATCTAGTGCTCCGTTTTCTAGGTCAGAAAAGCTTAGGGCTAAGCCTTCTCCTAACCCTTCAGAAACGATCGGTATATCGATAAAAGTTTCTGTAACCTCTTCTTCTACATCAATCGCAACCTTCACTTCTACAGGGTCTATTTTCGTAGCTCCTTCAGGAAGCTTAATAGGGATGATGATTTCTTCATCTTTAGTTATACTATTAAGATCGATAGGAATGTCGATGACATCATCTTTCGTAATACTATCAATGACGTTTTTCGGTCCATAGACTGTTACTTTATCCGGAACCATTTCAATGTTCTTGATGTATATACCTTGTAATGTTCCTTCTTCTATAAAATTAAGGGGTACTACTTTATTTGGACTTATAATAGAGACCCCAACACTAATGTTTGCTGGTTCAACCTCCACATTTAATGGTTGCCCGTCTTTATCATGTACTGTCACTGATGATTCAAGCGTTACATCATCAATAACATCCTGTAAATCAATATAAGCTCTTACGATTGCAGTTCTTTCAACCTCTTCTTTTGCCCCTGTTATGGAGACTATAGTAGGTTCAGGTACCAAGTTTTCTACAGTATACCCTTCTGTTACTAAAGATTCGTTATAATCCACTTTGATAGCGAATTCTTGCGTTACTTTTTCATGCAATGCTACCTCATATCGGGATGTGGGTTCAAATGTAACGTTTACCTTATCATCCACATTCTCATATTCAAGCGTTACTAAGTAATTACCCTCTGATTTGTTTTCTAGGTTAGCGTAAACTTTTATATTTCTTAGCGCTATTATCGTTTTAACTTTGCTTGTTGGCCCTTCTAATCTCACATCAACTGATTGAGGAACACCTGTTACAACAAATCGCTCTTGATCATATAAAACCTCAACAGGTATATCTTCTAATATTTCAGTTGAATCATCAAAAAGAGGGAGTGTGAGGCTTCCATCACTCTGCTCTTTCTGTTCCTGAATATAGACAGACATATATAACATCAACGCCAATAACAGGGCGATAATCCTCATAAACCACCGATTGTTCATGAACCTATCCATTTTTTTGCCACCTCCATTGCCAACGAGTAGAAGTAGCTTGGTTTTGAGTTGGTTTTAGTTCATTTGTAAGAAGTTCTCGAAAAGAATCTTGTGTTAAATCTCTATGTAATTCACCATTCTTAGTTAGAGAAACACTACCAGTTTCTTCTGAAACAACGATCGTAAGGCTATCCGTTACTTCACTCACACCTAGCGCTGCTCGATGCCTCGTTCCAAGCTCTTTAGATATAAATGGACTTTCTGACAATGGTAAATAACACGCAGCTGCAGATACTTGATTATTTTGTAACACGACTGCGCCATCATGAAGTGGTGTATTTGGGATAAAAATATTGATAAGCAATTCCGAAGAAACCTTAGCATGAAGTGGTATTCCTGTTTCAATATAATCGCTCATCCCTGTTTCACGCTCAATCGTAATCAAAGCGCCAATACGACGTTTTGCCATATAATCTGTAGCTTTTACAATGGCTTCAATCGAGTTTGCTTGTTCTTCTTCCTCATTAATCGTAATTCTTGAAAAGAATCTACCTCGTCCTAATTGTTCTAGTGCACGACGGAGCTCAGGCTGAAAAATAATAATGATAGCTAAAAATCCCCATGTTATCACTTGATTCATTAACCATCCTAACGTTTTTAAGCCTAAATACTGACTTAATATGTGAATGGTTATAATAACAGTGATTCCTTTGAGAAGCTGTACAGCTCTCGTTCCTCGTACGACCATTATTAGCTTATAGATAACATACCAAACAACGAGAATATCGACGATAATACCTAGATAATTAAAGATTGAGAGACCCTCTGAAGACATTCTCACACTTCCTCCATTATTCAAGTACTTGACTTACTCTTCTATATAAATATGACTATTATAGCATATATCATACCAAACCTAATTAAACCTAAAATAATGTATTATATATTATTATTAGTATTAAGTTTTTTCGCAAACGTTGTAGCCAACGTGAAATTTACAAAAAAGCTATATGGGGCCTTCATTTCATAAAAAAATAGACGCTCTTTTCGTAAACCTTGTTCCTTTTTCTACTTTAATTTGAGTAAATGGTGAATATTATATGGTTTACATAGTTTTAGAGGAGAAAAGATGCCCCTCGCTTAGAGGTATTCGCGTTTAGCTCTTATTGCACAAACCAACAATTACTGCGAAAACAACCTTAGAAAAAAAGGGCATCTTTATTAAGATGACCCTCATTATTCTGTATCTACTTTGACTGATCTTGGTCAAATAGATTTACTGTATCCTTTGCAATATCCTTTAGATGATACCATAACCATTCAAATAATTCATTAATTTCCTTAATTTCGCCCGTAACATTACCAGCAGAAGCAAGATACTGATCTCCATTAATCACTGTTGCATCACCGTTAATTTCCCCTTCTATTTTGAGCGTACCATTTTTTACAATGACTGGCCCTTCAACTATTTCACCTTCTGGAACGGTCACAGTAGTGTTTTGGATAATTAGATTCGGTTGCTTAGATACAGAAAACTGGTCATCCTCTGTCCAGTTTGAAAAAATACTACCTGCCATTAAGACGATAAAAAGCGATGCCGCTGTTAGAAAAGGATGATTTCTCAACCAACGCCTTGCGCCAGCTGATCGTTTTTCTTTAGGCAAACTTTGCATGACGTTATTTGTGAAATTGCTAGGTGCCTCTACATGTGAAATACTTTGGACGAGCGCAATTGATTTTTTAAGTTCATGGAAGTGCGCCTCACAGTCTTCACAACTTTTCACATGATCAATTAACAAGTTTTTATCTTCTAGTGAAATATCTTCATCTAAATATTCATGCATTAAATAAACAATGTTCTCAGGACATTTCATTTTTAATCACCCCTTCATTATACATTTCGAAGTTGGTTTCTTAATGCTTCTCTACCACGATGAATCCGTGTCTTTACGGTACCTATAGGTAAATCCAATATTTTACTAATTTCCTTCAAAGGTAATTCATCAATATATTTCAATACGATGACTGTACGATATTTTTCTGGAAGCTTCAATATTTCACCTTGGATGGTTTCATGTAATTCTAGTCTCTCAAGCTCTTCTTCAGGCAAAGCTTCATCGGCAGCTACATTAGAATACATAGTCAGCCCGTCTGTTCCAGAAACTTCTGCATCTAAATAATAGTCTGGTTTCTTTTTCCTAATTCTATCAATTGAAAGATTTGTAGCAATTCGGTATAACCAAGTCGAGAATTTGAGATCTTGATTAAAGCTTTGAATATTTGTATATGCACGAATAAAAGCTTCTTGGGCAATATCCTCAGCCTCATGACGATTTCCGAGCATTCTATAGCATAATTGAAATACTTTATCTTTATAAATTTCTACAATTTCTGCAAATGCGTTTTGATCTCCTTTAATAACTTGTTTTATTCTTTTTTTAACAATTGTTTCCATATCATTCATACCCCCGCTCCATGCGGCTAGCTTATTTACGTCTCTAACTTATAAAAGGTTTCAAAATATGCATATAAATATTTTAACAAAATTAAGGAAGGGTGTGTTTAAAATAGTATAATTTCCATGAGGATTACAAAATTCGATGATATAGGAAGGGAAAGTTCGTAATAAAGAGAGAGTTTATAGTAAGCAATCATTTCTAATATATTATATTATCTATAGTCAACGTGTTTCCTAATAAAATTAGGTGGAGATTTCACTCCACCTAAAAACACAGTCCATACATCTTTCATTAAAGTAGTTTTTCTCCAAATAGCGAGCCAATTAATGCTACTGCAACAGTAGCTGTAGTATTTCTTTCATCAAGTATAGGGTTTACTTCAACAAATTCAGCAGATGTAATAATATTTGCTTCTGCTAACATTTCCATTGCTAAATGGCTCTCACGATAGCTTATCCCACCAATTACTGGTGTGCCTACACCTGGAGCATCATGAGGATCCAAGCCATCTAAATCTAATGACAAGTGTACACCATCAGTACGATCTTTAAGGTAATTAATAGCTTGCTCCATAACATTAGCCATACCTAAACGATCAATCTCATGCATTGTATAAACAGTTATACCTTTTTCTTTAATAAGTTCTTTTTCTCCGTCATCAAGTGATCTTGCACCAATAATAACGATATTTTCAGGTTTAACCTTTGGAGTATATCCTGCTATCTCTGTTAAGGTCTTATGACCAATACCCATACTTGTTGCTAACGGCATTCCATGGATATTTCCTGTCGGAGAGGTTTCCTCTGTGTTTAGATCTCCATGAGCATCGTACCATATCACACCTAAATTATTATAACTCTTCGCAACTCCAGCTAATGTTCCAATGGCAATACTGTGATCTCCACCAAGAACTAATGGAAAACGTTTTTCTTTAATTACCCCCTGGACTTTATCTGCTAAACGTTCACTCGCTTCAGCAACCGCTTTCAAGTTTCGGAGTTTATGATTTTCAACGATAGCATTTGCTCTCTCAGGTTTACCAATTTCAATATCCCCTAAATCTTCTATTTCATAAGATAAATTCTCAAGTCTTTCTGTAACACCTGCGTAACGAATCGCGCTAGGTCCCATATCTACCCCTCTACGCATTTGTCCTAAATCCATAGGTACCCCAATTATTGATACTTGTTTCATCACAACATTTTCCCCCTTCTAGACTATACTTATATTTTATCTGTAATAGCATCAATGATTCAACTTAACAACATTTTGTATATATATACAAAGAAACATCTAAATCACATGATTTAGATGTTTCTGGTAGTATGTATTTTTACCTATCAAAAAGATATCGTCTTAAGAGTGAGCCATGGAGGACTCGAACCTCCGACCCTCTGATTAAAAGTCAGATGCTCTACCAACTGAGCTAATGGCTCAAAACAAAAAACTAAAGTGGCTGGGCTAGCTGGATTCGAACCAGCGCATGACGGAGTCAAAGTCCGTTGCCTTACCGCTTGGCTATAGCCCATTATTATTCAAAAAACATGGTGGAGGGGGACGGATTCGAACCGCCGAACCCTCAGGGAGCGGATTTACAGTCCGCCGCGTTTAGCCACTTCGCTACCCCTCCATATGTTTATAGATGGTGCCGGCGAGAGGACTTGAACCCCCAACCTACTGATTACAAGTCAGTTGCTCTACCAGTTGAGCTACACCGGCTTAATATTTAATGGTGGAGGATGACGGGATCGAACCGCCGACCCCTTGCTTGTAAGGCAAGTGCTCTCCCAGCTGAGCTAATCCTCCGTGGTGACCCGTACGGGATTCGAACCCGTGTTACCGCCGTGAAAGGGCGGTGTCTTAACCACTTGACCAACGGGCCAATACTTCTCATTGTAAGCTCCCAACCGGGCTTGAACCGGTGACCTCTTCCTTACCATGGAAGTGCTCTACCTGCTGAGCTATGGAAGCATGGCTCCACAGGCAGGATTCGAACCTGCGACCGATCGGTTAACAGCCGATAGCTCTACCACTGAGCTACTGTGGAACAATGAGCCTGGCAACGTCCTACTCTCACAGGGGGAAACCCCCAACTACCATCGGCGCTGAAGAGCTTAACTTCCGTGTTCGGTATGGGAACGGGTGTGACCTCTTCGCCATC
>NZ_JAEUFG010000023.1:30686-61233 GCF_018588585.1 Bacillus sp. SM2101 | reverse complement strand
CTAATAGATCGAGGACTTAACCAAGTTAGAAATGCAGAGCAAGCTTTGTTCAATGAATGTCTATTATCTAGTTTTGAAGGAATATTAACTTATTCCTATATATTATGTCTGGTGGCGATGGCGAAGAGGTCACACCCGTTCCCATACCGAACACGGAAGTTAAGCTCTTCAGCGCCGATGGTAGTTGGGGGTTTCCCCCTGTGAGAGTAGGACGTTGCCAGGCAATAAAAAACACAGAGTACTTATACTCTGTGTTTTTTTCTATACAATTTTTTAGCTAATTTGCTTTTGCCTTAATTAATTGTATCCAGCTAGCGTTTATGACATCTTTTCTTTTAGTTGTTTTCGTATTAATTTGTTGCTATTTGTAATAAAAACTAAACACGAATATAACTAACGTTCGGAGCATCTTCTTGTCTAAAGACTATAAAAATCATTTCATATCCATCTGTTTTTATGAAAAGCCGTTAGGCTTTTCTTGTTTTGATTTATTAAATAAATGGCAAGGATATATTTGTAGTCTATGATGGAGCTGTTTTCTAATTCGAGTCTCTTGCGCTTTTTTCCAATTCACTATATAGTAAAAGTAAAGTCAAATATAGTCAAAGTCAATGAAAGGAGGGGTTGAATGAGAAATATATCTGATGTTATTGAACAATATTTGAAAAGCGTTCTAGAAATGAATGATCAAGATATTGTTGAAATAAAAAGAAATGAAGTAGCAGATAAATTTCAATGCGTACCATCTCAAATTAATTATGTGATAAATACACGTTTTACAATGGAACGTGGTTATATTGTAGAAAGTAAACGCGGTGGCGGTGGCTATATACGAATAATGAAAGTGCAGTCTCATGATGATACCCACTTAATTGAACAACTATTAACGTTAATTGGTCCAAGAATCTCTCAAACAATAGCTGAAAATATTATAGGTCGATTAATTGAAGAAGAGGTTATTACTGAAAGAGAAGCAAAAATCATGTTGAGTACTGTTGATCGATCAACCTTATATATTAGCCTTCCAGATAGAGATGAATTACGATCTAGAATACTCATTGCGATGTTGACATCACTAAAATACAATTAATGGTATGAGGTTTCAGGTGATATTAATAATCTAGACAGGAGAGGTGAAGTCATTGATATGTCAAGAATGTAACAAGAGACCTGCAACGTTACACTTTACAAAAATTATCAACGGAGAAAAAGCTGAAACCCACGTTTGTGAGCATTGTGCACAGGAAAAAGGAGAAATGTTTATGCTTGCAAATAATCAAGGCTTTTCGATTAATAACTTAATAGCAGGGCTACTCAATATGGAACCTTCTCTACAAGAAAAACAACGTAATTCATTTCATCAAAATGAGGTTATTCAATGTGAAAAATGTAAAATGACTTATACTCAATTTTTAAACATTGGTAAATTTGGGTGCTCTGAATGTTATAAAACGTTTAAAAATCATTTAACTCCTATACTCAAGAGGTTTCATAGTGGAAACACAATTCATTCTGGAAAAATCCCGACAAGGATAGGTGGAAATATACATTTACGTAAGCAAATTGAACAATATAAACAAACACTTCAGGAGTATATAGTCAGTGAGGAGTTTGAAAAAGCAGCAGAAGTTCGTGATAAGGTTAGGGCTTTAGAACGAAGTTTAAGTCAGATAGACATGGGGGAGGGATAACTATGTCACTTCAGCGGTTTCTACAAAAAGCAATAAGCTCCTGGATGAGTGAGGATGGTCCTGAATCAGATATCGTACTTTCTAGTAGAATTAGACTTGCACGAAATATAGAAAATATATGGTTTCCTACTGTCATAACAAACGAAGAAGCGCATAAGATCATTCAATTATTTAAAAAGGTATGTGAAGAAAAAGCGCCGGAATCTTTTGGGAAGCTAGAATTATTAGCGATGAATGAAATGCAGCCTATTGAAAAAAGAGTACTAGTTGAAAAGCATCTCATTAGTCCTCAATTAGCCGAAGATGCGCCTTTTGGGGCTTGTATTTTATCAGAAAATGAAGAAGTAAGTATCATGATAAATGAAGAGGATCATATACGAATTCAATGTTTGTTTCCTGGGTTTCAGCTTAGTGCAGCTCTGGAACAAGCTAATGAGTTGGATGATTGGATTGAAACACATGTAGACTATGCGTTTGATGAACAGAAAGGGTATTTGACTAGCTGTCCAACGAATGTTGGTACTGGATTAAGGGCATCAGTCATGATGCATTTACCTGCACTTATATTAACCCAACAAATGAGTAGAATTATTCCAGCAATCAATCAACTGGGTCTAGTTGTTAGAGGAATATATGGTGAAGGTAGCGAAGCATTAGGTAATATATTTCAAATATCAAACCAAGTAACACTTGGAAAATCTGAAACTGATATTGTGAATGACCTAGAAAGTGTGGTGCAGCAACTCATTGCTCAAGAACGCTCTGCAAGAGAAGCATTAGTAAAAACATCTGGTATTCAACTAGAAGACAAGGTATACCGCTCATATGGTACATTAGCACATAGTCGCGTTATGGAGACAAAAGAAGCTGCTAAATGTTTGTCTGACATTCGTTTAGGCATTGATATCGGATATATAAAAGATATATCGAGTAATATTTTAAATGAATTAATGATTGTAACACAGCCTGGATTTCTTCAGCAATATGCAGGCGGTCCATTAAGATCACATGAACGTGATATTCGTAGGGCAACATTGATTAGAGAAAGAATAAGCTTGGAAAAAAGCAATCAAAATGAGTTTGGAGGTCGAGAATTATGATGTTTGGTAGATTTACTGAGCGAGCACAAAAAGTTTTGGCATTGGCACAGGAAGAGGCAGTTCGTTTAGGTCATAATAACATAGGAACGGAGCATATTTTATTAGGTCTTATTCGCGAAGGTGAAGGGATTGCAGCTAAGGCGTTAGTTGCTCTTGGTTTGGAATCTAATAAGATTCAAGAAGAAGTTGAAAAGTTAATCGGTAAGGGTCAAGAAACAACTCAAACGATTCATTACACACCTCGTGCCAAAAAAGTAATAGAATTATCTATGGATGAGGCTAGAAAGCTAGGGCATTCTTATGTAGGAACGGAGCATATTTTACTGGGGCTCATAAGAGAAGGTGAAGGAGTTGCTGCTCGAGTTTTAAATAACTTAGGAGTAAGCTTAAATAAAGCACGTCAACAAGTGCTTCAGCTGTTAGGGAGTAATGAAACTTCATCAGGTCATCAAGGAGGAGCGGCTACGAATGCTAATACACCTACATTAGATAGTCTCGCACGAGACTTAACAGCCATTGCCCGAGAAGGAAGCTTAGATCCTGTCATTGGTAGAAGTAAAGAAATTCAGCGTGTAATTGAAGTTTTAAGTAGACGCACAAAGAACAACCCAGTCCTAATAGGAGAACCTGGAGTTGGTAAGACTGCAATTGCTGAAGGGTTAGCTCAACAAATTGTAAATAATGAAATACCAGAAATCCTACGTGATAAGCGTGTAATGACTTTAGACATGGGCACAGTGGTGGCAGGAACTAAATATCGCGGTGAATTTGAAGATAGACTGAAAAAGGTAATGGATGAAATTCGCCAAGCAGGTAATATCATATTATTTATCGATGAACTTCATACATTAATTGGTGCTGGTGGAGCGGAAGGAGCAATTGATGCTTCAAATATTCTAAAGCCATCATTAGCTAGAGGGGAGCTTCAATGTATTGGAGCTACAACTATAGATGAATATAGAAAATATATAGAAAAAGATGCTGCGTTAGAAAGACGTTTTCAGCCTATACAAGTAGATGAACCAACGAATGAGGAATCAATTCAAATCTTGAAAGGTTTACGTGATCGGTATGAAGCACATCACCGTGTATCAATCAGTGATGACTCAATCATTCAGGCGGTAAAATTATCCGACCGCTACATTTCAGATCGCTTTTTACCTGACAAAGCGATTGATTTAATAGATGAAGCAGGATCAAAAGTTCGTTTGCGGTCTTATACGACACCACCAAATTTAAAAGAGCTTGAACAAAAATTAGATGAAATAAGAAAAGAGAAGGATGCAGCAGTACAAAGTCAAGAGTTTGAGAAAGCAGCCTCTCTACGGGACACTGAACAACGCTTAAGAGAACAATTAGAGGAAACAAAGAAAAGCTGGAAGCAGAAACAAGGTCAAGAAAACTGTGAAGTAACAGTAGAAGATATTGCTAAAGTTGTTGCAAGCTGGACAGGAATTCCTGTATCAAAACTTGCTCAAACTGAAACAGATAAATTGTTAAATTTAGAGGAAATCCTGCATTCAAGAGTAATTGGGCAAGAAGAAGCTGTGAAAGCAGTTGCCAAGGCTGTACGTCGAGCGCGTGCTGGATTGAAAGATCCGAAAAGACCTATCGGTTCATTTGTTTTTTTAGGCCCTACCGGTGTTGGTAAAACTGAGCTAGCAAGAGCATTAGCTGAATCAATGTTTGGTGAAGAAGATGCCATGATCCGAATTGATATGTCTGAGTATATGGAGAAGCACTCGACGTCAAGACTAGTTGGTTCACCGCCAGGTTATGTCGGTCATGATGAGGGTGGACAACTAACAGAAAAAGTTCGTCGTAAACCATACTCAGTTATTCTTCTAGATGAAGTTGAAAAAGCACACCCTGAAGTTTTTAATATTTTGCTTCAAGTGCTAGAAGACGGTAGGTTAACTGATTCAAAAGGCCGTACAGTAGATTTTCGGAACACAGTATTAATTATGACATCAAATGTTGGTGCAGATGCGCTAAGACGAAATAAGTTTGTTGGATTTAATGTACAGGATGAAAATCAAAATTATAAAGATATGAAGGGGAAAGTGATGGATGAGCTGAAAAAATCATTTCGTCCGGAGTTTTTAAATCGTATCGATGAAATTATTGTTTTTCATTCTTTAGAGAAAAAACATCTTAAAGAAATCGTGACATTAATGACAGAACAATTAACAAAAAGATTAGTGGAGCAAGAAATTGCCCTGGAAATTACAGACGCAGCAAAGGAAAAGCTAGCAGAAGAAGGAAATGACCTAGAGTATGGAGCACGTCCTTTGCGCAGAGCGATTCAAAAGCATGTTGAAGATTTGCTTTCTGAAGAATTGCTCAAAGGAACGATTGCAAAAGGTCAGAAAGTTGTGCTAGATGTTGTTGAGAATGAGTTTACAATTCGCTTTGCTGAAGAAATTAGTGAATTAAACCACTTATAAAATACGATAAGTAAGAAAAGAGGTATACGTCAGCATGCAAAGTCGTATACCTTTTCTTCTTTAGATCTATTTATATTGTCATAAAATATAATACACATAGGTATTTTAAATAGAGGAGCTTAACATAATGGCTAAAAGAAAAACAAAGTTTAGTTGTCAAACTTGTGGGTATGAATCAGCAAAATGGATGGGAAAGTGTCCTGGGTGTAATGCGTGGAATACAATGGTAGAAGAAATTGAACAGACAAAATCTGCTCGGAAGGGATCGTTTTATGTAGCACCTACTTCCACCAGTACAAAACCTACAGCTATAACAAAAATAGAAACGACGAACGAGCCAAGAATGTATACGGATTTTATGGAATTTAATCGGGTGTTAGGTGGAGGTATTGTTAAAGGATCGCTTGTATTAATAGGTGGGGATCCTGGTATTGGAAAGTCAACATTGTTATTGCAAGTATCATCAAAATTAGCCCATTCTGAACATAAAGTATTATATATATCTGGAGAAGAATCAATAAAACAAACGAAGCTACGTGCAGATCGACTAGAGGTTAATGGAGAGAATGTATTCGTGTTAGCTGAAACTGACTTAGAATATATATCAAAAGCAATTGAAGAGATGGAGCCATCATTTGTTGTTATTGATTCAATACAAACTATTTTTCACCCTGAGGTTACATCAGCTCCAGGCAGTGTCTCGCAAGTAAGAGAATGTACCGCTGAGCTTATGAAAATTGCAAAAACGAAAGGAATCGCCACTTTTATTGTTGGTCATGTTACGAAAGAAGGCTCAATTGCTGGGCCACGGTTACTTGAACATATGGTGGATACAGTTCTTTATTTTGAAGGAGAACGTCATCATACGTATAGGATATTAAGAGCTGTTAAAAACCGCTTTGGATCAACAAATGAAATAGGAATCTTTGAAATGAAGGAACTAGGTCTAACTGAAGTTCAAAACCCATCTGAAATTTTTCTAGAGGAGCGTTCAAAAGGAGCAGCTGGATCTACAGTAGTAGCCTCTATGGAAGGAACAAGGCCCGTTCTCGTCGAAATACAAGCACTCATTTCACCAACAAGTTTTGGTAATCCACGAAGAATGGCAACGGGAATCGATCATAATAGAGTATCACTGCTTATGGCTGTATTAGAAAAGAGAGTGGGGCTACTGCTGCAAAATCAAGATGCATACTTAAAGGTTGCAGGAGGAGTCAAGTTAGATGAACCTGCAATTGATTTAGCTGTAGCCGTCAGTATCGCTTCAAGCTTTCGAGACGAACTATCAAACCCTACAGATGTAGTTATCGGAGAAGTTGGCTTAACTGGGGAAGTACGACGCGTTTCTAGAATTGAACAGCGAGTTCAGGAAGCTGCGAAACTTGGCTTTAAGAGGGTTATTTTGCCTGACAAAAACTTAGGAGGATGGACTGTTCCAGCTGGAATTGAGGTGATTGGAGTATCATCTGTTAATGAGACCTTACAACATGCATTGGGAGGGTAGATAGTTAATGGAGAGAGTGCATAGCGAGCAAATTGTAGCAGACATATTAAAGCTTATTGCCCCTGGAACCCCTATTCGGGAAGGGTTAGATAACGTCTTGCGTGCAAAAACCGGTGGCTTAATCGTTGTTGGCTACAACGATAAAATGAAAAAATTGGTTGATGGCGGCTTTCAAATAAATTGTCAGTTCTCACCATCATATTTATATGAATTAGCTAAAATGGATGGTGCAATTATCTTGAATGAATTAGGGTCGAAAATTTTAATATCCAATGCACAATTAGTTCCAGATTCTTGTATTGTTGTATCTGAAACGGGCATGAGGCACCGTACTGCAGAGAGATTTGCGAAACAAACTGGGAGCTTAGTCATCGCTATCTCACAACGCCGTAATGTTATTACGTTATATAAAGCTGACTTTCGCTATGTACTAAAAGATATTGGTGTCATTTTGACGAAAGCAAACCAAGCTATGCAAACACTTGAGAAATATCACTCTGTTTTGAATCAAAGCATGACCAATTTAGGTGCATTGGAATTTGAAGAGCAAGTAACTTTTTCGGAAGTATTACAAGTTCTACATCGTATTGAAATGGTGTTGAGAATTCAAAATGAGATCATCAGCTATGTCACTGAGTTAGGTTCCGAAGGAAGGTTAATACGCCTACAAATGAACGAATTAGTTGCCCATATTGAAGAGGAAGCAATTTTACTTATTAAAGATTATGCATGTGAAGCTAAGGAAGATATTGATGCAATTTTACTTAAAATACAAAAGCTTTCGAGCTCGGAGCTTCTTGATGATTATCTACTCTTAAAATTACTTGGGTATCCTCAAAATACAAATATAGATAAAGGTGTAATACCTCGAGGGTATCGAGCCTTATATAAAATACCACGTTTGCCATCAGTCGTTATAGAAAATTTAATAGAAACCTTCAAAAATATGAATCAAATCGTGAAAGCAAGTGTAGAACAATTAGATGAAGTAGAGGGGATTGGAGAAGTTCGAGCACGAAAAATTAAAGAAGGACTTAAAAGAATACAGCAGCAATTGTTAATTGATCGTCAAATATAGTAGTCATTTGCAATCATCACATAAAGGATGATATGCTAAGTGAAAGATGTCTTTATTTTACAAATATATTTCATCGCGGTTACAAATAGAAAAAATAATAGTAATAGTACGTTTCAATTATTGCAAACTGTTTATAATGTATAGAAGGAGGTGAAAGAATGTTAAAAAGAATTGTTCAATTATTTTTTCTCATTATCGGTGGGATATTAGGTATATTTTATATTCCATATGTATTACCTTTAATGAATATTGATAACATTGCATTGTTAAGAGAACATTACATGCTAGCCATATTAGGTGCACTTATTTTCTTTCTTGTTACATTTTGGTTAGTAGATTATATAGTAAATTTAATACGTTGGTTAGAGGAGACTGTTGTCAAGGCTCCAGCAACTGATGTAGTCTTTGGGAGTCTAGGGTTAATCTTTGGCCTTATTGTTGCTTTTTTTATTAATATCCCAATACAAAAATTCCAATTTTTATTATTCAATACCATTATACCTATATTTTTGACTCTGTTATTAGGTTATTTGGGCTTTCAAATAGGTTTTAAAAAGCGAGACGACCTTATTAACTTATTTTCAATATCAAATCGCAAAGGAACAAAAAAAGGCAATGAAGAAGATTTTGAGCTGTATGATAAAAAATTAAAAATATTGGATACAAGTGTTATTATCGATGGTCGTGTAGCGGATATATGTCAAACAGGCTTTTTAGAAGGAACGATCGTCATACCCCAATTTGTCCTAGAAGAACTTCAGCATATCGCGGATTCAGCGGATGTGTTAAAACGTAATAGGGGTAGAAGAGGGCTTGATATTTTAAATCGCATACAAAAGGAATTATCAAATAACGTTGAGATATATGAAGGTGATTTTGAAGATATACAGGAGGTTGATAGCAAGCTCGTAAAGCTCGCTAAAATTACTTCTGGAGTGGTAGTTACAAATGATTTTAACTTAAATAAAGTTTGTGAATTACAAAATGTAGCTGTGTTAAATATTAATGATTTGGCAAATGCCGTGAAACCGGTTGTTCTTCCAGGGGAAGAGATGAATGTCCAAGTAATTAAAGATGGGAAAGAACAAAATCAAGGCATTGCGTATCTTGATGACGGAACGATGATTGTTGTTGAAGATGGAAGAGATCATATAGGTAAAAATCTTGATGTGTTAGTTACGAGTGTACTACAGACTTCTGCTGGGAGAATGATTTTTGCTAAGCCGAAGTTGTTAGAAAGAGCATTATAAGATATAATACAAGGTTTATAAATGATAAGGTTATAGGTGAAGTGAACACGTTCCTTAACCTTTATCATGCCTATACAAATGTTAGGAGAGCAACATAATGTTATATAAGGTAGTCATTCCTGCAGCAGGACAGGGGAAAAGAATGAATGTAGGTATGAATAAACTGTTTATGCCATTACAGTCAACCCCAATCATAGCCCATACTTTAAAAGTTTTTGAAAATGACCCCCATTGCGTAGGAATTGTTCTAGTTATTAATTCACTAGATGAGCAATATATGAGGGAAATTGTAGAAGAGAACAACTTTTCTAAAATAGAAAAAATCGTGTATGGTGGAAATGAGCGGCAGCATAGTGTACATATGGGCTTAAAAGAAGTACATAATGTTGATATTGTGCTCATTCACGATGGTGCAAGACCTTTTATTAAAACTGAGCATATTCATTCTTTGGTTAATACGGCATACAAAGACGGGGCGGCTGTTCTTGCAGTACCTGTTAAAGATACTGTGAAGCGTGTTCTGGATTTGAAAGTGGAGGAAACATTTGAACGATCTAGCTTGTGGGCAGTGCAAACGCCACAAGCTTTTCGTATATCATTATTGGAAGAAGCGCATGAGCAAGCTATTAAAGATAAATATATTGGTACCGACGATGCCAGTTTAGTAGAACGACTAAATAAACAAGTAATGATCGTCGAAGGTGATTATCAAAATATCAAAATTACTACACCAGAGGATATCAAATTTGCACATGCTATTTTGGGTGAGTAGTTTTAACGATAAGCGAGTAACTTAGAGAGATAAAGTAACGGGAGTGAAGGTAATGATTCGTATTGGGCAAGGTTTTGATGTTCATCAATTTGCTGATGATAGACCTCTAATATTAGGGGGAATTGAAATTCCCCACGTAAAAGGTTTGTTAGGACATTCAGATGCGGATGTACTATTACATACAATTGCAGATGCCAGTTTAGGGGCCATTGCAGCAGGGGATATTGGCAAACATTTTCCGGATACAGACCCACAATATAAAAATGCTGATTCATCACTACTACTTCAACACGTTTGGAAGCTAGTAAAGAATGAAGGTTATGAATTGGGCAATGTTGATTGTACGATTATTGCTCAACAACCAAAAATGTCCCCATATATTGACCAAATGAGGGGGAGAATTGCTGAACTTCTTGAGGCTTCTATTGACCAAGTAAATGTAAAAGCTACAACTACTGAAAAGCTTGGGTTTACAGGAAGAGAAGAAGGAATAGCTGCTCAAGTAGTTATTTTACTAAAAAAAAGGTAGCAACATAGACATGCTTTGTATACAATCATGTTTGGTGATAAAATAACGATAAAACTTTGCTATGTACAATTATGGGGGTAACAATTATGGTGAAAGATATAAGGGTTCGTTATGCGCCAAGTCCAACAGGACATTTACATATAGGGAATGCGCGTACGGCATTATTTAATTATTTATTTGCACGAAATAATGATGGCAAATTTATTATCCGAATTGAAGATACGGATAAAAAGCGTAACATTGTAGGTGGAGAAGAAAGTCAATTAAAATATTTATCTTGGCTAGGAATTGATTGGGATGAAAGTGTTGATGTAGGTGGGAATTATGGACCTTATCGTCAATCGGAAAGAAATGATATTTATCAGCAGTATTATAATGAACTATTAGAGAAAGATTTAGCATATAAATGTTATTGTACTGAGGAAGAACTAGAAAAAGAGCGAGAAGAGCAATCCTTAAATGGAGGCATGCCACAATATTCAGGGAAATGTCGTCATTTAACGGATGAGCAACGCAAGTCTTTAGAAGCCGAAGGTCGAAAACCTAGCATTCGTTTTAGCGTACCATCTGAAAAGACATACCGTTTTCAAGACATGGTAAAGGGTGAAGTGACTTTTGAATCACAAGATATTGGTGATTATGTCATTGTTAAGAAGGATGGTACCCCAACGTACAACTTTGCAGTAGCAGTTGATGATTATCTTATGAAAATTTCACATGTTTTACGTGGTGATGATCATATTTCAAATACACCAAAGCAAATGATGGTTTATGAAGCTCTTGGATGGGAGTATCCTACATTTGGTCATATGACTTTAATTGTAAATGAGAGTAGGAAAAAGCTTAGTAAGCGGGACGAAGCGATTATTCAATTTATTGAGCAATATGAAGAATTAGGTTATTTGCCAGAGGCTTTATTTAACTTTATTGCACTTCTAGGTTGGTCACCAGGTGGTGAAGATGAAGTATTTACAAAGGAACAATTGATTGATATTTTTGATGCTAAGCGTTTATCAAAATCACCTGCTTTATTTGATAAACAAAAATTGACATGGATGAACAATCAGTATATAAAACATCTAAGTGCCGATGACATCGTAAACTTATCCTTGCCTCATTTAACTAAAGCTGGGCTTATAGTGGAAAACATGGATGAAGAAAATAGAGAGTGGGTTCGAAAATTAATTTTATTACACCAAGAAAAAATGAGTTACGGGGCAGAAATTATTGGTTTAACCGAAATGTTTTTTAAAGCAGATATCAAGTATGATGAGGAAGCAAAGGTAGTTTTATCAGAAGAGCAAGTAAATGAGGTACTTACTGGGTTTCTATCAGAGATTGAACAGCTTGAATCATTTAAAGCAGAGCACATTAAAGCAGCAATGAAATCTGTTCAAAAATCTACAGGCCACAAAGGTAAAAAGCTCTTTATGCCGATTCGTGTTGCGACAACAGGTCAAACACATGGCCCGGACTTACCAATGGCAATTGAGTTACTCGGTAAGGAAAAAATTAAAGAGCGGATAAAAAGCTTAATTAGTTAACTTTTTTTTAACTTTGTAATATAGTAAAGATATATGAATCGATGTTTAAATGTGTAAGTAAGGCTATTATGCATAGATGTTGCTAAGTATTAAGGATTAAATATGTAAATTGCAATATATATTTTGGGAAACAAGCTTTTTACAAAATGAATGATACGTAATTACGTTGACGAGGAAAAGTAAATGAGCGGATAAAGATATTTAAGAGAGAACCATCATCGGCTGAAAGTGGTTCATATCCCCGCTTTTTGAAATGCACCTCTGAGTATTCTAGGTGAACTAATCTTTGATTAACTAGCTTAGGACGGATTCCCTTCCGTTAGAAGGGTTGAGTTGGGGTAGGCTTGCAAATTTGAGCTACCTAAACAGGGTGGAACCGCGTGAAAACGTCTCTGTGCATAGGCATAGAGGCGTTTTTTCGTATATGGAAATGTACACGTATACAACTTATGTCCATCATATTTTTTCTTTTTTATAGGCATTTTCGTAAAAAACTAAACAAGAATATTACTAAAGTTTGGTGCATCTTTTCTTCTATAAATCGATGACTTTTACGCAAATTAATATCTTTATCTTCTAGTATAGGTACATTAGCAACGAAGTTTACGAAAAGAGCATTGTTAGAAATTCAACACCTTTATTGATGATTTATGGAAAATATGGCCCTTACAGTCATTTCAACATAAAACCATTTGATAGTATAGGCATTCTATACATTCGAATTGTCTTGTTTCAACACATGATGGGGATGGTTGAGGCTCTTGCACTTTTCTTGTCTTTTGAACAAATAATAAGGATGGAGGCGAACACCGTGTTTAAAATGTTTAAAGAAGATATTGAGGTGATTTTTGAGCAAGATCCAGCTGCAAGAAGCTATATTGAGGTGATCCTTACTTATTCTGGATTACATGCTATTTGGTCACATAGGATAGCTCACGGATTATTTAAGAGAAAACTGTTTTTTCTTGCTAGACTCTTATCACAAATAAGCAGGTTTTTTACTGGAATTGAAATTCATCCTGGTGCTCAAATAGGAAGGCGCTTATTTATTGATCATGGCATGGGAGTTGTCATAGGTGAGACTTGTGAAATTGGAGATAATGTTACGATTTATCAAGGTGTTACGTTAGGAGGAACAGGTAAGGAAAAGGGTAAGAGGCACCCAACTATTAAGGACAATGCACTTATCGCAGCAGGAGCAAAAGTACTAGGATCTATAACTATTGGAGAGAATTCAAAGATTGGGGGAGGCTCTGTTGTCTTACATGACGTTCCTGACAATTCTACAGCAGTTGGTATACCTGGAAGGATAGTTATAAAAAATGGTGTGCGTGTTAAAAAAGACTTTAATCATCGAGACTTACCAGACCCGATTGCCGATCGTATAAGAGAAATTGAATTAGAAATGAATGAATTACGAAATGAACTAGCAGAAATGAAAGAGAGGAAAATAGAACATGCCAATTCAAATTTATAATACACTTACGAGAGCAAAGGAATTATTCATTCCTATTGAGGAAAATAAGGTTACAATGTATAAGTGTGGACCAACAGTATATAACTATATCCATATTGGAAATGCACGACCTGATATTATATATGATACAGTTAGGAGATATTTTGAATATCGCGGGTATGATGTGAAATATATTTCCAACTTTACTGATGTTGATGATAAGATTATAAAAGCTGCTAACGAGTTAGGTGAGGACGTACCTACTGTCTCTGAGAGGTTTATTCAAGCATATTTTGAAGACGTTTCCGCGTTAGGATGCAAAAAAGCAGATGCTCATCCACGAGTCACAGAAACGATGGACATTATTATTGACTTTATTCAAGCTTTGATTGACAAAGGTTATGCTTATGAATCAGGTGGAGATGTTTATTACAAAACGCGTGAATTCGACGGATACGGAAAATTATCACATCAATCAATTGACGAACTGCGAGTGGGTGCTCGAATTGAAGTCGATGAGAAGAAAAACGATTCAATAGATTTTGTTCTTTGGAAAGCAGCCAAGGAAGGAGAGATTTCCTGGGAAAGCCCATGGGGCTTAGGTAGACCTGGTTGGCATATCGAATGTTCTGCAATGGTGCGAGAATATTTAGGAGATACAATAGATATTCATGCAGGAGGGCAAGACTTAATTTTTCCACATCATGAGAATGAGATAGCTCAATCAGAAGCTTTAACAGGAAAACAGCTTGCTAATTATTGGATGCATAATGGATATATCAATATAGATAACGAAAAGATGTCGAAATCATTAGGGAACTTTGTTTTGGTTCATGACATTATTAAAGAGCATGACCCACAAGTGTTGCGCTTTTTTATGCTATCTGTTCATTACCGCAATCCAATAAATTATAATATTGAATTACTTCAGAGTGCCAAAAGTAGCCTCGAGAGATTACGTACAGCATATACGAATTTAAAACATCGGATGAATAGCAGTGCTAATCTAACTACGAATGATGATGAATGGATTCAAAATATAAGTCAATATAAAGAGAAATTTATTGAAGAGATGGATGATGATTTTAATACTGCCAATGCAATTACAGTATTATTCGACCTTTCTAAAACTGCAAATCTATATTTAATGGAAAAAAACACTTCCAATCAAGTTATTCAACAATTTGTATTGCTCTTTGAAGAAACCTTTACCGTGCTTGGACTCACATTAGAAAATAACGAGCTACTTGATGATGAAATAGAAGAACTGATTCAACAAAGAATAGATGCTAGAAAGAATAGAGATTTTGCATTATCTGATCAAATTCGAGATGAGTTAAAAGAACGAAATATTATACTTGAAGACACAGCTCAAGGTACAAGATGGAGAAGAGGGTAAGGAAGATGTTACATTCACCTAATATTATTGATGTGAAACAGTTAAACAGTCTAGCTTTAGCATATATGGGTGATGCTGTATACGAAAGTCATGTGCGGCATCACCTATTAATAAAGGGTAATATTAGACCTAATCAGTTACACAATATTGCTAAAGCATATGTGTCAGCAAAAGCGCAAGCGAATGTTATTCACTTCTTTCTCCAAAATGATATGCTTAGTATTGAAGAGCAAACAATCGTAAAAAGAGGGCGTAATGCAAAATCAGGTACCATTCCAAAAAATACAGATGTACAAACATATCGATATAGCACAGCCTTTGAAGCTTTATTAGGGTATCATTATTTAATGGGAAATGAAGATAGGTTTGAGGAGCTTGTAAGTGAATCTTTTCAATTTATTGAGAAACAAAAGAAAGGAGGTAAATGATGAATCAGGAATATATTATTGGTAAAAATCCTGTGTTAGAAGCGCTAAAATCAAAGCGCGAAATTAATAAGATTTGGATTGCTGAAGGATCACAAAGAGGGCAAATGCAACAGGTTGTTCAGCTTGCAAAGGATAAGCAAGTACCCGTTTCGTTTGTCCCAAAGAAAAAGATAGACCAAATGAATGATGGCAATCATCAAGGTGTTATTGCTCAAGTGGCTGCATACGAATACGCAAGCCTAGATGATCTATACCGTAAAGCAGAGGAAAAAGGAGAAATGCCCTTTTTTATCTTACTCGATGAAATTGAGGATCCGCATAACCTCGGTTCTATCATGCGAACTGCAGATGCAGTTGGTGCTCATGGCATTATTATTCCGAAAAGAAGAGCGGTAGGATTAACTGCAACTGTTGCTAAAGCTTCAACCGGAGCGATAGAGTATATTCCAGTAGCTAAGGTGACTAATTTGTCTCGCACTATAGAAGAGCTTAAAGAAAATGGCATATGGATCATTGGTACAGATGCAAATGGCCAAGATGACTACAGGAGCATTGACGGAAATATGCCTTTAGGACTTGTCATTGGTAGTGAAGGAAAAGGGATCGGAAGACTTATTAAAGAAAAATGTGATTTTCTCATTAATCTTCCTATGCGTGGGAAGGTAACATCTTTAAATGCATCGGTTGCTGCTGGCTTACTAATGTATGAGGTTTACCGTAAACGAATCCCGTTAGGGGACTAACCTTTATGGATATCCTGATTGTTGATGGATACAACATTATAGGGGCATGGCCAAACTTAAGACCTTTAAGGGATAAAGATTTTAACTCAGCTCGTGATAACTTAATCAATCAGATGGCTGAATATCAAGCTTATACTGGTTATAGAGTAATCATTGTTTTTGATGCTCACCTCGTTAAAGGCATTGAAAAGAAATTAAAAAACCACAAAGTAGAGATCATATTCACACGTGAGAATGAAACTGCAGATGAACGCATAGAGAAGCTAGTGAAAGAACTTAATAATATACAAACGCAAATTCATGTTGCAACATCGGATTATATGGAACAATGGACGATTTTTGGACAGGGTGCATTGAGAAAATCCGCACGAGAACTGTACAATGAAATGACCGCTATTAAACAGCGAATTGAGAAGAAGGTCAAAGTGACACAACAAAAAAAGCCAAAGTCTAAAATACATCTTAGTGAAGAAGTTGCAGAAATTTTCGAAAAATGGAGACGTGGACAACGATGAGTAGTTGACGTTGAAAAAAATCGTGCTGTATAATATTTCTATATAACGGTCGGAGGGATCTGTGTGGTTTCGAACTTCAAAGGGAAGACAAGGGGAATATATGAGCAGTATGAGGATGAACATATTGTAGAATTAGTTCACAGTGGCAATAGTGAAGCGCTTGATTATTTGATCAATAAGTATAAAAACTTTGTCCGTGCAAAAGCGAGATCGTATTTCTTAATTGGAGCAGATCGAGAAGATATTGTCCAAGAAGGCATGATAGGCTTATATAAAGCAATACGTGATTTTAGAGAGGACAAGCTTACATCATTCAAGGCTTTTGCGGAATTATGTATAACGAGACAAATTATTACTGCTATTAAAACTGCTACTAGACAAAAACACATTCCGTTAAATTCCTATGTTTCACTGGACAAGCCTATTTATGACGAGGAATCGGATCGAACACTAATGGATGTAATTTCTGGTACGAAGGTAATGAATCCAGAAGAACTCATTATAAATCAAGAAGAATATGATGATATTGAAGTGAAAATGTCAGAGCTATTAAGTGATTTAGAAAGAAAGGTATTAGTTCTTTATTTAGATGGAAGGTCTTATCAGGAAATTTCCGAAGATCTAAATCGTCATGTGAAATCTATTGATAATGCACTACAAAGAGTAAAAAGAAAGCTTGAGCGTTATTTAGAGTTGAGAGAGATAAGCTTGTAGCTTTCCTCCATTTGTTAACAGTTGTTGACATAGAAAAGAATGGTATGATAATCTTTTAAGGACATGTATGTCTATGGTAGGTGTTATCATGAGTAAAAAAATAGTCCTTGCATGCAGTGAGTGTGGAAGTCGAAACTATATAACTATGAAAACTGATGCAAAAACAGAGAAAAGACTTGAAATAAATAAGTTTTGTAAAACTTGTAATACACATACAACCCATCAAGAAGCAAAATAATTTTTAACAACCTAGATTATATAAAAACCGGCGCTGGAGGTTACGTATATGAAACGTTTAACAACATTTTTGCGTGATGTTGTACGTGAAATGAAAAAAGTAAGTTGGCCTAAACAAAAGGAATTGACTCGCTATACTATTACGGTACTTTCAACTGTAGTATTTTTTGTGTTGTTTTTTGCTTTAACAGACCAAATTATTTCTTTTTTAATTGAATTAGTAGTTGAATAACAATTGCATTGTCATGGTATAATGATTGATAAAGTTAGTAGATGAAAAGCCCGGTAACGGGTTTTTTGATTTGGGAAGAAAAAATGTATTTATGGCAGACGCTTTAACAAGAAGACGCAGATAACCAGGTATATAACCTGCTGATGAATGTTTTACGTCTGAGAGTGCCTTTATGAAAATTGACGAAACGTTAACTCTTTAGGTGTAGGAATTTTAACCATCCCCATGAGGCCACTATACCTTATTACTAGAAGGCAAAAAAGCGCCTTCAAGTGAGGTGGCTCCAGTGCTTGTGTGGGATGAATGAGACGTTTGGTCTTTGTTGAATGACTAGCTTCAACAGCCGTCAGCTCGAGGTTATAACCGACTCGTCAATAAGGATAAAAAGCAATCTTATTGATGGTTCGCCATATGCTTGTCACCAGTGAGTGCGCTGTTTGCGCTTTCAGGTCTATTTTATTGTTGGGGAGGGAAGGACATAATAAGTCCTATCGAATGGAAAAGAATTGGTATGTTGTTCATACGTATTCAGGTTATGAAAACAAAGTAAAAGCAAATTTAGAAAAACGTGTTGAGTCAATGGGAATGCAAGATAAAATATTTAGAGTTGTAGTTCCTGAAGAAGAAGAAACAGATGTGAAGAATGGAAAAAAGAAAGTCGTTAAGAAAAAAGTATTCCCAGGATATGTGCTGGTAGAAATCATAATGACAGATGACTCTTGGTATGTTGTACGAAACACACCTGGAGTAACAGGTTTTGTCGGATCATCAGGCTCTGGATCAAAACCAACTCCGTTGTTACCAGATGAAATTACTCATGTATTAAAAAGAATGGGTATGGAAGAAAAAGTCGTTGAGGTTGATTTTGAACTTAGTGAAACGGTAAAAGTGAAGGATGGTCCTTTTGCTAACTTTACAGGTAAAATTGAAGAGCTTGACGTTGATAAGAGTAAAGTTAAAGTCCTTGTAAATATGTTTGGACGTGAAACGCCAGTTGAGCTAGACTTTGATCAAATAGAAAAAATATAACCAATTAAACTTGAAATGACACAAAAAAAGTGGTAATATTTCAAAGTCAGTATGTCTCAAAAAATATGGGGCTAGATGATAATATATCTTTATTATAGTGAGTGTTCAAAAAAGGATGAAGAAGTACTAGTCGACTATGCTACTAAATTTCATGTACATATGCATCGTACATGAGAAATGGTAAGGTATGCTGACTTAAGTCTCTTGACGGTTCCTTCTCTCAGACGATTTGGACATCCTCGAATAGATAATAAAGGTTTACGATGAGTGGGAGGGAATACCCTATTACCACATCACGGACTTTAAGGAGGTGTGTCTCGTGGCTAAAAAAGCAATAAAAGTTGTTAAGTTACAAATTCCTGCTGGTAAAGCAAATCCGGCACCACCGGTTGGACCAGCCTTAGGGCAAGCAGGTGTAAATATCATGGGATTCTGTAAGGAATTTAATGCTCGTACAGCTGATCAAGCTGGTTTAATTATACCGGTTGAAATTACAGTTTTCGAAGACCGTTCATTTACTTTTATTACTAAAACTCCACCTGCAGCAGTATTACTTAAAAAAGCTGCTGGAATTGAGTCTGGTTCAGGTGAACCAAACCGTAATAAAGTAGCGACTGTAAAACGTGACAAAGTACGCGAAATTGCTGAAACAAAAATGCCTGATTTAAATGCAGCAAATGTTGAATCAGCAATGCGAATGGTTGAAGGTACAGCCCGCAGTATGGGGATTGTTATTGAAGATTAATCGCGTGCGCATATAGGTGTTGGGAGGTTGCGGCTATGAGTGCATTCTCATTCGCAACCTTTATTCGTGGGAGGTTGTTCCGTTAAAACCACAAATAAGGAGGAAATACAATGGCTAAAAGAGGTAAAAAGTACGTAGAGGCTGCTAAATTAGTAGACCGTACAAAAGCTTACCCAGTGGGAGAAGCGATTGAACTAGTTAAGAAGACAAACACAACAAAATTTGACGCAACGGTTGAAGTTGCTTTCCGTTTAGGTGTTGACCCTAAGAAAGCAGATCAACAAATCCGTGGTGCTGTCGTACTACCACATGGTACTGGTAAAGTACAACGTGTGTTAGTTTTTGCAAAAGGTGAAAAAGCAAAAGAAGCAGAAGCAGCGGGTGCTGATTTTGTTGGTGATAGCGACTACATTAATAAAATCAATCAAGGTTGGTTTGATTTTGATGTGATCGTTGCAACTCCAGATATGATGGGTGAAGTAGGTAAATTAGGTCGAGTATTAGGACCTAAAGGTTTAATGCCTAACCCTAAAACAGGTACTGTAACATTTGATGTTGCGAAAGCTATTAATGAAATTAAAGCTGGTAAAGTAGAGTACCGTGTAGATAAGCAAGGTAACATTCATGTGCCAATTGGTAAAGTTTCCTTTGAAGAAGGAAAGCTAGAAGAAAACTTTACTACAATTTTTGACACGATGGTAAAAGTGAAACCTGCAGCAGCGAAAGGTACGTACATGAAAAATGTATCAGTAACTTCAACGATGGGACCTGGAATTAAAATTGACCCTTCAACAGTAACTGATGCAAACTAATTAATAAATAATTTGACAAACAGGTTATGATTCTATATAATCATCCTTGTTGTTTAAATAGAATATAATTTATACCGTAGACAGTAGGTGCTCATAATGAGCTTAATTTCCCACCGAGGTGTTTTGTAAATATACAGTGTAATAACAGAATGTTAATTATTGTATATCAAACCTCCGTGTCTTATAGATGTGGAGGTTTTTTGCTGAAAGAGAAAGAAAAATTTCGGCATACACCAAGCGGTATAAGTAACCAGAGAAAAATCATAGGAGGTGTAGGGATGAGTAACGCAGTTGAACAAAAACAGCAGATCGTAACGGAAATTGCTGATAAACTTCGTGGTAGTAAATCAACGGTAGTAGTAGACTATCGTGGTTTAACTGTTGCAGAAGTAACAGAACTTCGTAAGCAACTTCGTGAAGCAGGTGTTGAATTTAAAGTATATAAAAATACTTTAACACGTCGTGCAACAGAAGAAGCTGGTTTAGAGGGGTTGAACGAACATTTAACTGGACCAAATGCAATTGCTTTTGGTGTTGAAGATGTAGTAGCTCCTGCGAAAATTCTTAACAACTTTGCGAAGGACCATGAAGCACTTGAGATTAAAGCAGGTGTGATTGAAGGTAATATCGCATCAGTAGAAGACGTTAAAGCTCTTGCAGAACTTCCATCACGCGAAGGATTATTATCTATGTTGCTTAGCGTACTTCAAGCACCTATTCGCAATCTTGCTCTTGCAACAAAAGCTGTTGCAGATCAAAAAGAAGAACAAGGCGCATAATTTAAGTAAACAAATAGTATTTGTATAAAAAATTACAACTTTTCAAGGAGGAAATTATAATGACTAAAGAACAAATCATTGAAGCAGTTAAGGAAATGACTGTTTTAGAATTAAACGACTTAGTAAAAGCTATTGAAGAAGAATTTGGTGTAACTGCTGCTGCTCCTGTAGCTGTAGTAGGTGGAGCTGCTGGTGGAGACGCTGCTGCTGAAAAAACTGAATTTGATGTAGAACTTACAAGTGCTGGTTCACAAAAAATTAAAGTTATCAAAGCTGTTCGTGAAATCACTGGTCTTGGCTTAAAAGAAGCTAAAGAATTAGTTGATAACACTCCAAAAACACTTAAAGAAGGCGTTTCTAAAGACGAAGCTGAAGAACTTAAAGCGAAGCTTGAAGAAGTTGGAGCTGGCGTAGAAGTTAAGTAATTTTGTTGAATAAAAAAAAGCTCGCTAATAATATTAGCGAGCTTTTTTTAAGACTCATATTATTAAAAATATGTTGTTGTTGTTTTTAACATGCATTTGAGTATCTGATGTCTTTAGAGGAGAAAAGGTGCCAAGAGCGTTAGTTATATTGGCTTTTAGCTCTATTGACGAAAAGCAACAATTATTAAGAATGAAACATTAAGATAAGATGCTGTGAATAGTTAACTTCTAAGTGCGTGAAACAACAATTCATGCTAAAGAAGTTAATACGAAATTTTAAGAAGGACAGGGGGTCGTTTTTTGGGGGATCATTATTTTACAGATAAGCCTAAAGTGAATAGCAACCCACAAACTTGGAGTTATGAATTAAAGGGCTTTATGTTTTCTTTTATTACAGATAATGGTGTATTCTCGAAAAGTGAAGTTGACTTCGGTTCTAAATTATTAATACAACATTTTGAGCCTTCTGAAGCAGATGGTTCTATACTTGATATTGGCTGTGGTTACGGGCCGATTGGTCTTTCGATTGCAAAAGCATTTCACAAACAACGGGTGGAAATGGTTGATGTTAATGAACGGGCACTTGAGTTAGCTGAAAAAAATAAGCAATTGAATGGTGTTTCAAATGTAACCATTTATAAAAGTGATTTGTTTGAGGGTGTAAATCAACGGTCTTTTTCTGCTATATTATCAAATCCACCTATTCGAGCAGGGAAAAAAGTAGTTCATACGATATTAGAAGAAAGTCTCGATTATTTAGATGATGGTGGAGAGCTATGGGTTGTTATTCAGAAAAAGCAAGGAGCTCCCTCAGCAGTTGAAAAGCTTAAAGCAATCTTCAGGGAAGTAGAGATAGTTACTAAGAAAAAAGGCTATTATATCATAAAAGCAAAAAAAAGTTGACGGTTATTTTTTGTTGTGTTAACATTATAAAATGCCAAATATGTATTTTTTCTAATATAATTGAAAAAATTATCATATTAGTTGTATATTGTTTAGTTTGAATGGAAAAACTAAAAAAATCAATAGTTCGTGAGTAAAATGTGGTTTTCTAAAAAGAAACCCTTTTATTTTTTGCCTTATGACTGATGATTTTTCAGTTCGTAAGACAAATATATATGCAGTAATAATAAAACGCTTGATTTGAGGGGTGAATCAGTTGACAGGTCAAGTAGTTCAGTTTGGACGACACCGCCAACGAAGAAGTTACGCTCGTATTAGTGAAGTATTAGAATTGCCAAATCTTATTGAAATTCAAACCTCTTCATATCAGTGGTTTCTTGATGAGGGTCTTAGAGAAATGTTTAGAGATATTTCTCCAATTGAAGATTTTACAGGTAACCTTTCACTTGAGTTTATTGATTATAGCTTGGGTGAGCCTAAGTACCCTGTAGCAGAATCGAAGGAACGCGATGTTACATATTCTGCTCCACTGCGCGTAAAAGTACGCTTAGTGAATAAAGAAACAGGTGAAGTGAAGGACCAGGATGTATTTATGGGAGATTTCCCGTTAATGACAGAAACAGGTACGTTTGTTATTAATGGTGCTGAGCGAGTTATTGTTTCTCAGCTTGTACGCTCACCTAGTGTTTATTACAGTGGCAAAGTTGATAAAAACGGTAAAAAGGGTTTTACAGCAACTGTAATTCCAAACCGAGGAGCATGGTTAGAATATGAAACTGATGCGAAGGACGTAGTATACGTGCGTATCGATCGTACTCGGAAGTTACCGGTTACGGTTCTTTTGCGTTCGTTAGGGTTTGGGTCTGATCAAGAAATCATCGATTTAATTGGTGATAACGAATATATCCGCAACACCCTTGAAAAAGACAATACCGAAAGTACTGAAAAAGCATTACTAGAAATATATGAACGTCTACGACCAGGTGAACCACCTACAGTAGAAAATGCAAAAAGCCTACTAGAGTCTCGTTTCTTCGATCCGAAGCGTTATGATCTAGCTAGTGTAGGACGCTATAAAATTAACAAGAAGTTGCATTTGAAAAATAGATTATTTAATCAGCGCTTAGCTGAAACACTTGTTGATTCTGAAACTGGTGAAATCATTGCTGAAAAAGGAACTTTGTTAGATCGTAGGACACTAGATCGCATACTTCCTCAGCTAATCGATGGAGCTGGGTTTAAAAGCTTCCATACAGTAGGTGGAGTAATAGAAGAAGAGATTTTACTGCAGTCTATTAAAATTTATGCACCTAGTGATGCAGATGGTGAGCAAGTAATTAATGTGATCGGCAATGCTTATATTGAGGAGTCTGTTAAGAATATTACTCAAGCTGACATTATTGCTTCTATTAGTTACTTCTTTAATCTATTACATCAAGTAGGAGATACGGATGATATTGACCATTTAGGTAATCGTCGTCTTCGCTCGGTTGGAGAATTACTCCAAAATCAATTCCGTATTGGGCTATCAAGAATGGAACGTGTTGTGCGTGAAAGAATGTCTATACAAGATACGAATACGATCACGCCACAACAACTTATTAATATAAGACCTGTTATCGCATCTATAAAAGAATTCTTTGGAAGTTCTCAACTTTCTCAGTTTATGGATCAAACAAACCCGTTAGCTGAATTAACACATAAGCGTAGATTATCAGCGCTTGGACCAGGTGGTCTGACCCGTGAACGTGCCGGGTTTGAGGTCCGAGATGTACATTATTCACATTACGGACGAATGTGTCCTATTGAAACACCAGAGGGTCCAAACATAGGGTTAATAAACTCATTATCATCTTTTGCAAAAGTAAATCGATTCGGTTTCATAGAAACACCGTATCGAAAAGTTGACCCAGAAACTGGAAAGGTGTCTAGCAAAATAGATTATCTTACAGCTGATGAAGAAGATAATTATGTTGTTGCACAGGCTAATTCAAGGCTAGCTGAAGATGGAACATTCATAGATGATGATGTATTTGCCCGTTTCCGTGGTGAAAATATTGTTGTCAAGAGTGAGCGAGCTGACTATATGGATGTATCTCCTAAACAAGTCGTTTCTGCAGCAACAGCTTGTATACCGTTCTTAGAAAACGATGACTCTAACCGTGCATTGATGGGAGCGAACATGCAACGTCAAGCTGTACCGTTGATGCAGCCTGAGGCACCAAGAGTTGGTACAGGTATGGAATACGTATCTGGTAAGGATTCAGGGGCAGCTGTAATTTGTAAACATCCTGGAATAGTAGAGCGTGTTGAAGCGAAAGAGGTTTGGGTAAGAAGGTATGAAGAAGTAGACGGTCAAAAGGTCAAAGGTAACCTTGATAAATATCGTTTATTAAAATTTATTCGTTCAAACCAAGGTACGTGTTACAACCAACGTCCAATTGTAGCTGTTGGTAATGAAGTGAAAAAGGGAGAAATCCTTGCTGATGGACCTTCGATGGAGTTGGGAGAATTAGCGTTAGGTCGTAATGTACTTGTTGGATTTATGACTTGGGACGGCTATAACTATGAAGATGCGATCATCATGAGTGAACGACTAGTAAAAGATGATGTCTATACTTCAATCCATATCGAAGAATACGAATCAGAGTCACGTGATACGAAGCTTGGTCCTGAAGAAATCACTCGTGATATTCCTAATGTTGGTGAAGATGCACTTCGTAATTTAGATGAACGCGGTATTATACGCATCGGTGCTGAGGTGAAGGATGGAGATCTGCTAGTAGGTAAAGTAACGCCTAAAGGTGTAACTGAGCTTACTGCTGAAGAACGTTTACTCCATGCGATTTTCGGAGAAAAAGCTCGTGAAGTTCGAGATACTTCACTCCGTGTTCCTCATGGAGGAGAAGGAATTATCCTTGATGTAAAAGTGTTTAATCGCGAAGATGGCGATGAATTACCACCTGGAGTTAATCAGCTTGTTCGAGTATATATTGTTCAAAAACGTAAGATTTCTGAAGGTGACAAAATGGCAGGACGTCACGGGAATAAAGGTGTAATCTCAAGAATCTTACCTGAAGAAGATATGCCATATTTACCAGACGGTACTCCGATTGATATTATGTTAAACCCATTAGGGGTTCCTTCTCGTATGAATATCGGTCAGGTATTAGAATTACATCTTGGGATGGCTGCTAGAAAGCTTGGTATACATGTTGCGTCAGCGGTATTTGATGGTGCTCGTGAGGAAGACGTATGGTCAACATTACAAGAGGCAGGTATGGCTCGTGATGCAAAAACGGTCTTGTATGATGGACGTACGGGAGAGCCGTTTGACAATCGTGTATCAGTAGGTGTTATGTATATGATTAAACTAGCGCATATGGTTGATGATAAACTACACGCTCGTTCAACGGGTCCTTATTCACTAGTAACCCAACAACCATTGGGTGGTAAAGCTCAATTCGGTGGTCAGAGGTTTGGTGAAATGGAAGTTTGGGCACTTGAAGCATATGGTGCTGCATATACACTACAAGAGATTCTAACTGTTAAGTCAGATGATGTCGTAGGTCGTGTGAAAACGTATGAATCTATTGTCAAAGGTGAAAATGTACCTGAGCCTGGTGTTCCTGAATCATTTAAAGTATTAATTAAAGAGCTACAAAGTTTAGGAATGGACGTTAAAATGCTCTCGAGCGATGAAAAAGAAATAGAAATGCGTGATACTGAAGATGATGATGATCAACAAAATGCTAATGTATCTATGGATGAAGAAACTTCTGTAGAACAAGAGGTAGACGCAGTGGTGAAAGAGTAAGACAAAGAAAAAGCTATACTTTTTTCAAAGGGGAAATCCCCTTTGAAATTCTATATTAATACGTGTTCAAAAAAGGACGGAGAAAACATCCTGTGTTAGTTTAACAGTTGTTCTTCACTAGCTTTTTGAGCATCTAGGTATAATTGAGTTTGGGTGTAAAGGGAAAACCTGAGACTAAAAGGGAGGTAGGCCCCTTGATAGACGTAAATAACTTTGAATATATGAAAATTGGACTCGCTTCACCAGATAAAATTCGCTCTTGGTCATTCGGTGAAGTAAAAAAACCTGAAACGATAAACTATCGTACTCTTAAACCAGAGAAGGACGGTTTATTTTGTGAACGCATATTTGGTCCTACAAAAGATTGGGAATGTCATTGTGGAAAATATAAACGTGTTCGTTATAAAGGTGTAGTTTGTGACCGATGTGGAGTAGAGGTCACGCGTGCTAAAGTTCGTCGTGAACGGATGGGACATATTGAACTCGCTGCACCGGTAACGCATATTTGGTATTTCAAGGGTATTCCAAGTCGCATGGGACTTGTATTAGATATGTCTCCTCGTGCACTAGAAGAGGTAATATATTTTGCGTCTTACGTAGTAACTGAATCAGGGAATACGCCGTTAGACAAGAAACAGTTGCTCTCTGAGAAAGAATTTCGTGTGTATCGAGAAAAATATGGGCAAACATTCCAGGCTTCAATGGGAGCCGAAGCGATTAAAAAGCTTCTTCAGGATATTAATTTAGAAAAAGAAGTAGAAAGTCTAAAAGAGGAATTAAAAACAGCACAAGGCCAGCGTCGTACTCGTGCAATTAAACGACTTGAAGTGCTTGAGGCATTTAGAAACTCTGGCAATCATCCATCGTGGATGATCTTGGATGTTTTACCGGTTATTCCACCTGAACTTCGCCCCATGGTACAGCTTGATGGTGGAAGATTTGCTACTTCAGATTTAAACGACTTATATCGTCGTGTCATTAACAGAAACAATCGCTTGAAGCGATTGTTAGATCTTGGTGCGCCTAGTATTATTGTACAAAATGAGAAACGAATGCTGCAAGAAGCTGTTGATGCACTTATAGATAATGGGAGACGTGGAAGACCGGTTACAGGTCCAGGAAATAGACCTCTGAAATCATTATCACATATGTTGAAAGGGAAACAAGGACGTTTCCGTCAAAACCTACTCGGAAAACGTGTTGATTATTCAGGTCGTTCCGTAATTGTCGTTGGACCAAATTTAAAAATGTATCAATGTGGTCTGCCTAAAGAAATGGCAATAGAACTTTTTAAACCATTTGTTATGAAAGAGCTAGTGGAAAAAGGTCTTGCTCATAATATTAAAAGTGCGAAACGTAAAATTGAGCGTTTACAGCCAGAAATTTGGGATGTATTAGAATCAGTTATTAAAGAGCATCCAGTTTTATTAAATCGTGCACCAACATTGCATAGATTAGGTATTCAAGCATTTGAACCTACTTTGGTAGAAGGCCGAGCAATTCGCCTCCATCCGTTAGTTTGTACAGCATATAATGCTGACTTTGACGGTGACCAAATGGCAGTTCACGTACCTTTATCATCAGAGGCACAAGCTGAGGCACGTCTTCTTATGCTAGCAGCTCAAAACATCTTAAATCCTAAGGACGGAAAACCAGTTGTTACTCCATCGCAGGATATGGTTTTAGGTAACTATTATTTAACGATGGAACGAGAAGGAGCCGTTGGAGAAGGGATGATATTTAATGATACTGATGAAGCACTTCTTGCGTATCAAAATGGCTTTGTCCATCTTCATACGAGAGTAGCTGTAAATGCGGGTACATTAAATAATCCAAACTTCACGGATGAACAAAATAATCAATTACTTATAACTACAGTAGGTAAATTAGTCTTCAATGAAATTTTGCCTAAGTCATTTCCATACATTAATGAACCAACGAAGTCTAACTTAGAAGAAAAAACACCAGAGAAGTATTTTATAGAGAAGACGGTAGATGTAAAGGAAGAAATTAAAAAGCGTCCAACCATTGATCCGTTCAAGAAGAAAATTCTTGGTAATGTCATTGCTGAAGTGTTTAAACGATTCAAGATCACTGAAACATCCAAAATGCTTGATCGCATGAAAGATTTAGGCTTTAAGTATTCTACAAAGGCTGGTATTACAGTAGGAGTATCAGACATTGTCGTGTTACCTGAAAAACAAGAAATATTAAATCAAGCTCAGAACAAAGTAGATACTGTCATAAAGCAATTCAGGCGCGGACTTATTACAGATGATGAGCGTTTTGATCGAGTGATATCTATTTGGAGCTCAGCTAAGGATGTTATTCAAGGGAAATTAATGGCGTCGTTAAATAAGCGTAACCCAATCTTTATGATGAGTGATTCTGGGGCTCGTGGTAACGCATCTAACTTTACTCAGCTTGCGGGGATGCGCGGACTCATGGCCAACCCAGCTGGTAGAATTATTGAATTACCGATTAAATCAAGTTTCCGTGAAGGGCTGAATGTACAAGAGTACTTTATTTCTACACACGGTGCTCGTAAAGGTTTAGCAGATACAGCGTTAAAAACAGCTGACTCTGGTTACTTAACTCGTCGTCTAGTTGATGTTGCCCAGGATGTTATTGTACGTGAAGACGACTGCGGCACGGACAGAGGATTGTTTATTCGTTCATTAATGGAAGGTACTGAAGTAATTGAGAAGCTTGAAGAGCGTTTGATTGGTAGATATGCTCGTAAAGCAATTAAACACCCACAAACAGGGGAAGTTTTTGTTGCAGAGAATGAACAAATTGATGAAGATCTTGCGCCTGTAATAGTTGAGGCGGGTGTTGAAGAAGTTTGGATCCGTTCAGCATTCACATGTAATACCCGTCATGGAGTATGTAAGAAGTGTTATGGACGCAATTTAGCTACTGGATCGGAAGTTGAAGTTGGGGAAGCTGTTGGTATTATTGCTGCTCAATCAATTGGAGAACCAGGAACACAGTTAACAATGCGTACATTCCATACAGGTGGGGTTGCAGGAGACGATATTACCCAAGGTCTCCCTCGTGTTCAAGAATTATTTGAAGCACGAAATCCAAAAGGTCAAGCGATTATTTCTGAAATCGATGGAACTGTCATCGAAATCAAAGAAGCGCGTGATAGACAGTATGAAATTGTTATACGAAATGATGTAGAAACAAGAAATTATCTTGCACCATATAACGCAAGATTGAAAGTAGCAGACGGTTCGGTCATTGAGCGAGGTCAAGAGCTAACTGAAGGTTCAATTGATCCTAAAGAGTTGTTGAAAGTAAAAGATATGACTGCTGTTCAGGAGTACTTACTTAAAGAAGTTCAACGCGTATACCGTATGCAAGGTGTTGAGATTGGTGATAAACATATCGAAGTAATGGTAAGACAAATGCTTCGTAAAGTACGTGTCCATAATGCTGGTGATACAAATGTGTTACCTGGATCGCTACTAGATATTCACCAATTTACCGATGCAAATGAAAAAGTGCTATTAGAAGGTAAAACACCTGCAACTGGTCGTCCAGTACTATTAGGTATTACGAAAGCATCATTAGAGACAGATTCTTTCTTATCAGCCGCTTCATTCCAAGAAACAACGCGT
The DNA here is from genome assembly GCF_018588585.1 of Bacillus sp. SM2101. NCBI lineage: Bacteria > Bacillati > Bacillota > Bacilli > Caryophanales > Bacillaceae > Bacillus > Bacillus sp. SM2101. The sequence continues at coordinate 31,458 of NZ_JAEUFG010000023.1, read as the reverse complement.
GTGTTAACGGATGCAGCTATTAAAGGTAAACGTGATGATTTACTTGGGTTGAAAGAAAATGTAATTATTGGTAAATTGGTTCCTGCTGGTACTGGAATGACACAGTATCGCAAAGTCACACCAGAATTACCATCGATCATTGAAGAAGAAGCTGCAGTAATTGTTGACTGAAGTTTATAGAGGAGTGTTTGTAACCTCCTCTATAAGCAAGTTTTTTTCTTGTTGACATTTATTGAACAGAATGTTATTATAGCAAAGGTGTTTCAAATAACCTGTTACTTTGGAGGATATTAAAGTTGTCTTATGAAAAAGTATCACAGGCAGCAAAGATTATTATAGGTACAAAGCAGACGGTTAAAGCTCTCAAATCGGAAGCTGTGAAAGAAGTTATCGTTGCTGCTGATGCTGATGAACGCATAATTAGTAAAATTATGCATGTAGCTAAAGCGAACGATGTGCCTATTAATAAAGTAGATTCAATGAAGCAGCTAGGTAGAGCTTGTGGAATTGAAGTGGGAGCAGCAACAGTTGCAATTATTTATTAAAACTGTTTTTGTGGAAATATCATTTTCTACAAAAACTTTGTTTTTGTAAAAAAATGAACCACCTGGATGTGTGGTCTTAGCAACATACGGAAGGAGGAAACAAGATGCCTACTATTAATCAATTAGTACGCAAAGGTCGCGAGACGAAAGTTAAAAAATCAATGTCCCCTGCTTTGAATAAAGGGTACAATAGCTTCAAAAAGTCACAAACTAACGTTTCATCTCCA